>DASUHN010000238.1 GCA_036273495.1 Acidimicrobiales bacterium
CCCTGCTCCTGCCCCAGGACGCCGACACGGACGGCATGTTCGTGCTCGGGCTGGAGCGCCCGCGCCATTAGCGTGACGGTGGTGCCGGAGCCCACGACCGAGCGGGCGGCGCGGGTGAGCATCGCCCCGTCGATCCTGTCCGCCGACTTCGCCCAGCTGGCCGAGGAGGTCGACCGGGTCGCGCCCGAGACCGACCTCCTCCACGTGGACGTGATGGACGGCCACTTCGTGCCCAACCTCACCATCGGTCCCCCGGTGGTGGCCGCCCTCCACCGCCACTGCGGCGGCGTGTACCTCGACTGCCACCTGATGATCACCGAGCCCGAGCGCTACCTCGAGCGGTTCCGGGAGGCGGGGGCGTCGGGCTGCTCGATCCATGCCGAGCTGGGCCGGACCGGAGCGCTCGTCGACCAGATGCGGGGCCTCGGCCTCGACGTGGGCCTGGCGGTGAACCCCGACACCCCGTTCGAGGCCTTCGCCGACCATCTCGGGGCGGTCGACCTCGTGCTGCTGATGACCGTGTTCCCCGGCTTCGGCGGCCAGGAGTTCATGGCCGAGGTCCTGCCGAAGATCGAGCGCACGGCGGGGGAGATCCGCACCCAGGGCTACGCCGCCGTGATCGAGGTCGACGGCGGCATCGACGCCGGCACCGCGCCCCGCTGCGCCGCCGCCGGCGCCCGGGCCTTCGTGGCCGGCAGCGCCATCTTCGGCCATCCCGACCCGCGCGCTTCCGCCGCGGACATCAGGCGGGCCGCCGGCGGGGGGTCCGACGGCGCCCGGCCGTGGGCGGGGCGGACAGTGGCGCGCCCGTGAGGGCCAAGGTCCTGACGGTGTCGGACGGGGTCGTCGGCGGCACCCGCGAGGACCGCTCCGGGGCCGCGGTGGGGGAGCGGCTGGAGCAGGCCGGCTTTTCCGTGGTGGAGCGCACGGTGGTGGCCGACGGGGCGGAGTCGGTGGCCGAGGCGCTGGGGGGGATGATCGCCGGCTTCAGCGGGCTGGTGGTGACGACCGGGGGCACCGGGTTCGGGCCCCGCGACCTCACGCCCGAGGGGACCCGGAGGGTGATCGAGCGGGAGGCGCCCGGGATGGCCGAGGCCATGCGCCTGGTGAACCCGCTGGGCCGGCTGTCCCGGGGGGTGGCGGGGGCGGCGGGGACGTGCCTGGTCCTCAATCTGCCCGGGTCGACCCGGGGGGCGGTGGAGTGCCTCGAGGCGGTGCTCGACGTGGTGCCCCACGCCCTGTCGCTCCTGGCCGGGGAGACCGCCCAGCACCCGAACTAGACTGAGCGGTCAAGAAAACAGCGACGGAGCACGCATGCAGGACCACGCAGCCATGGCACGGGCGGTTGAGGCCGCCGGCGGCGTGCTCGGGTCGACCTCCCCGAACCCGTGGGTGGGGTCGGTGCTGGTCACGGCGGACGGCGCTTCGTTCGTGGGGGCCACCGAGCCTCCGGGACGCCGCCACGCCGAGATCGTGGCCCTCGACGCCGCCCGCGTCGCCGGGGCCGACGCCCGGGGGGCGACCCTCTACACGACCCTCGAGCCGTGCTGTCACACCGGCCGCACCGGGCCGTGCACCGACGCCGTGCTGGCGGCGGGGATCTCCCGGGTGGTCGTGGGCATCGAGGACCCCGACCCGAACGTCGCCGGGCGGGGCATCGAGATCCTGCGCGCCGCGGGCGTGGAGGTCACCGTCGGAGTCCTGGACGACGAGGTGAGCGGCCAGCTGGCCCCCTACCTGAAGCACCGCCGGACGGGGCGCCCCTACGTCACGCTGAAGATGGCGGCCACCCTGGACGGGCGCACCGCCGCCGCCGACGGGTCGAGCCGGTGGATCACGGGGGAGCAGGCCCGCGCCGACGCCCACCGGCTGCGCGCCGTCAACGACGCCGTGCTGGTGGGGGCGGGCACGGCCCGCGCCGACGACCCCGAGCTGACGGTGCGGCTGGCCGAGGGGCGGGACCCCAAGCGGATCGTCCTCGGCCAGGCCCCGGCGGGGGCCCGCCTGCAGCCCGCCGTGGAGATGGAGGGGGACCTGGGCCGGGTCCTCGACGACCTGGGTGGCCAGGGCGTCCTGTCGCTCCTGGTCGAGGGAGGCCCGCGGGTGGCCCACTCGTTCCATTCCGCCGGGCTGGTGGACCGCTACGTGCTGTACCTGGCGGCGGCGCTGATGGGCGGGGCCGACGGCCGGCCGGTGCTCGACGGG
>DASUHN010000239.1 GCA_036273495.1 Acidimicrobiales bacterium
GTGACCGTGCCGGAGGCGCGTGGTGTGATCGTGCCGGAGGCGCGTGGTGTGACCGTGCCGGAGGCGCGTGGTGTGATCGTGCCGGAGGCGCGTGGTGTGACCGTGCCGGAGGCGCGAGTGTGATGGCTCCGCCCGAGACCTCCGAGCCCCCGCTCTCTCCGGACGTCGCCGCCCGCCGGCGGGGCCTGCGCAGCGGCTGGACCACCGGCACCTGCGCCTCGGCGGCGGCCAAGGCGGCTGCCGTCGGCTGGGCCACGGGCGAGGCGCCGGCGTCGGTCGAGGTGGCACTGCCGGGGGGGAAGAGGGTGTCCTTCCCGGTCGAATCCCTCGCCGCCAACAAGTGCGTGGTCGTGAAAGACGCCGGGGACGACCCCGACTGCACCGATGGCGCCCGGATGACCGCCGAGTTGGAGGCGGCGGCGGGCGAGGCCACCGAGCTGCGGGCCGGGCCGGGCGTGGGGACGATCACCCTCCCCGGTCTGGGGCTGCCGGTCGGGGCGCCCGCCATCAACCCCGTTCCCCGGCGGATGATCCTGGCCGCCCTGGCCGAGGTCACCGACGCCCCCCTGGTGGTCACGTTCTCGGTGCCCGGCGGCGAGGAGATGGCGGCCGAGACCACCAATGCCCGCCTGGGCATCGTCGGGGGGATCTCGATCCTCGGCACGACCGGGATCGTCCGCCCGTTCTCGACCGCCGCCTACCGCGCCTCGGTCGTGCAACAGGTCGACGTGGCCGCCGCCCAGGGCCAGCGGACCATGGTGCTGGCCACCGGCCACCGCTCCGAGGCCGCCGCCGCCCGCCTCCGCCCCGACCTGCCCGAGGTGTGCTTCGTCGAGGTCGGCGACTTCACCGGCATCTCCCTGCGCCGGGCCGCGGCCAAGGGCATGGCGCAGGTGGTGTTCGTCGGGATGGCCGGCAAGATCTCCAAGCTGGCGGCCGGGGTGATGATGACCCACTTCCACCGCTCCGACGTCGACGTCGGCCTCCTCGAGGAGGTGGCCCGGGCGTGCGCGGCGCCGGCTCCGGTCGTCGAGGCCGCCACCGCCACCAGCACCGCCCGCCACTTCTTCGAGGCGTGCATGGAGGCGGACGCGATCGAGCCGCTGGTCGAGCTGTGCCGGCGGGCCCGGGCGGCCTGCGAGGCCCACGCCGGCGGCCGGCTGGCCGTCGAGGTGGTCATGGTCGACTTCGAGGGCGAGCGGGTGGTGGCCCGTGCCTGAGCGCATCTCGGTGGTCGGGGTGGGGTGCGACGGCTCGGCGCTGCCGGCGCGGGCGGCGGCGGCGGTCGCCGGTGCCGACCTGGTGGTGGGGGCGCCCCGGCACCTGGACACACTGGGTCCGCCCGGTGCCCGGACCGTTCCCCTGGGGGCCGACCTGTCTCCCGTGCTGGACGCCGTGGCCGCCGAGTCGGGCCGGGTCTGCGTGCTGGCGACCGGGGATCCCGGTTTCTTCGGCATCGTCCGGGTACTGGCGGCCCGCTTCGGCTCCGCTCCTCTCGACGTGCACCCGGCGGTGTCGTCGGTGGCGGCGGCGTTCGCGCGCATCGGGCTCCCATGGGACGACGCCGTCGTCGTCTCGGCCCACGGCCGCCCGCTCGATGACGCCGTGGCGGTCGCGGTGCGGGCGGCCAAGGCGGCGGTTCTGGTCTCCCCCGAGAACCCTCCGGAGGCGGTGGGGAAGGCGCTGGTCGCGGCGGGAGCTTCGCCCCGTCGGGTCCACGTGTGCTCCCAACTCGGGACCGGCGCCGAGGCCGTCCTCGAGACCGACCTCGACGGGCTGGCGGCGGGGACATGGGACCCGCGCTCGGTCGTGGTCCTCCTCGACCCGGCCGGCAGCGGGGTGGCGGCGGCGCCCGTCCTGGCCTTCGGGCTGCCCGACGACCGCTTCGAACACCGGGACGGGATGGTCACCAAGTCGGAGGTGCGCGCCGTCGTGTTGGGCAAGCTCGCCCTTCCCGCCCGGGGGGTGCTGTGGGACGTGGGGGCGGGCAGCGCCAGCGTGGCGGTGGAGGCGGCCCGGCTGGCGCCGGGGATGGCGGTCTACGCCGTCGAG
>DASUHN010000240.1 GCA_036273495.1 Acidimicrobiales bacterium
CTCCGTCCAAGGTCTTCTGCGTCGGGCTCAACTACCTCCGCCACCTGCTGGAGACCGGCCGGGGGGCGGAGGCGCCGTCCCACCCGACCCTGTTCGCCAAGTTCGCCGACGCCCTGACCGGGCCGTTCGACGACGTGGTGCTGCCGGCGGCGTCGGCGGGCGTCGACTGGGAGGCCGAGCTGGTGGTCGTCGTGGGGTCCACCGTCCGCGCCGCCGACCGGAGGGCGGCGGCGGGGGCCATAGCCGGCTTCACCGTCGGCAACGACGTCAGCATGCGCGACTGGCAGCGGCGCACGACCCAGTGGCTCCAGGGCAAGACGTGGGAGGCGTCGTCCCCCGTCGGGCCGTTCCTGGTCACCCTCGACGAGCTCGGCGGTCCCGCCCCCGACCTGGCGATCTCGTGCCGGGTCGACGGGGAGACGATGCAGGACGCCCGGACGTCGGACCTGCTCTTCGATCCCGTCGACGTGGTCGCCTACGCCAGCACCGTGACCACGCTGCGGCCCGGAGACCTCATCTTCACCGGCACGCCCGACGGGGTCGGCGGGGCGCGCCAGCCTCCTGTGTTCCTGGAGGACGGCCAGGTGGTGACGACCCGCATCGAAGGGGTGGGGGAGATGGTGAACCGGTTCGTGGCCGAGAAGCCGGCCGCCGGGTAGTCCCGCCGGATCGTTACGATCTCACTGTGCCCCCCGCCGCCGACGTCGAAGAGGCCCTCCGGCCCATGGCGGCGCTCCTCGAGGCCGACGGCTACCGGCTGGCCGTCAGCCAACCCGAAGGGGCGCCGGTCCGCCTCGAGGTGGTGCCCGGCCCGGATGCGTGCGCCGAATGTCTGGTTCCGAAGGAGATGTTCGCGTCCATCGCTCTCGACCATCTGGCCCGGGCCGGCCTGCACTCGGCGCTGGAGATCCGCTACCCGGCCGACGGCTGACGGCCGGCGACGTCATGGCCGGAACGACCGACGCCCGCGACGAGGTGGAGGACCTCGTCGAGCTGACCGGGGAGTCCCCCGAGGAGCTCTACGCCGTTCTGGCGGAGAACGGGTGGGGGGACGGGCTCCCGGTCGTGGCGCCCACGCCCGAGCGGGTCGACGCCATGCTGGCGGGGTACCCCGGACGGCCCGACGAGGTCCTGGCCGTCCTTCCGCCCCGGTCGGGCGCGGCCACCCCGCGCACGATTGCGGTGAACGCGGTGATGGCCGGATGCCCGCCTCCGGTCTTCCCCGTCCTCATCGCCGCTGTCCGGGGCATCGGTCGGCCCGAGTTCAATCTCCGCGGCGTCCAGGCCACGACCCACTCGGTGGCGGTGATGGTCGCGGTGCACGGCGATGTCGTCGACCGGGCCGGGTACAACGCCGGCTTCGGGACGTTCGGCCCGGGATGCCGGGCCAACGCCACGACCGGACGGGCCATCCGCCTGCTGCTGCTGCATGTCGGCGGGGGCCGGCCCGGGGACGGGGACGCGTCCACCCAGGGTCAGCCGGCCAAGTACACGTACTGCTTCGCCGAGAACGGACCGGCCAGCCCGTGGCCGCTGTATCCGCGCAGCCGAGGAGTGGAGGCGCCGAGCGCGGTCACGGTGGCGGCGGTCGAGGGGCCGCACAACAGCCACGACATGTGGTCGACGCGGCCGGCCCCGATATTCGAGAAGATGGCGTCGGTCATGACGACGCTCGGGTCCAACAACGCCCCGATGATCGGGGCGGAGATGTTCGTGGTGCTCTGCCCCGAGCACGCCGCCCAGGCGGCCAACGACGGCTGGTCGCGCCAGGACGTGCAGCTGTTCCTCTACGAGCGCGCCCGCCTGCCCCAGAGCGTCTGGCTCCGCCACCACCCGGACCGCTGGAGCCTGGGTGCGCCCTGGGCCGCCGACGTCGACGACCCCGACCGGCTGATGCCGATGGTCAGCCCCCCCGAGCACATCCGGGTCATGGTGGCGGGAGGGCCCGGGAAGCACTCGTGCGTGATCCCGTCGTGGGGGACGATCAGCCAGAGCGCGACCGTCCCGGTCGAGACGTGGTGACCCGCCCGATCGAAACCCGGCCGACAACGACAAGGAAGGAAGCCATGACCGTGATCATCCGTCCCGACGGGACCGTGGTCGATCAGGCCCACCGCCTGGCCCCGCCCCGGCGGGTGCTGGCCGGGGCCCGGATCGGTGTGCTCGACAACCGCAAGCCCAATGCCGGCGTGCTGATGGGCTTCGTGGCCGAGCGGCTGGCGGAGCGGGCGGGTGGTCCCGTCCCCGTGGTCCTGACCAAGAACGCGGCCCAGCCTGCTCCCCAGGAGGTGATCGACGAGCTGGTCCGGGAGGTCGACCTGGTCCTGACCGGCAGCGCCGATTGAGGCTCGTGCACGTCGTGGAGTGTCCACGACCTCGCCCAGCTGGAGGACGCAGGTGTGCCGACCGTGGTGCTCACCACGACGGGGTTCCTCAACCTGACCGAGCAGGTGGCCCGGGCCATCGGCCTGCCCGAGGCCCGGATCGTCGTCGTCCCTCACCCCATCGGCGGCATCGAGGAGCCGGCGGTGCTGGAGCGCGCCCGGGGCATCGTCGAGGAGGTGCTGGCGCTCTGGACCGGCCCGTGACGGGGCGGGCCCGGCGGGGCCGGCCGTGAGCCTCACCATCGACCTCGCTGGGCGCGGCGCCCTCGTCACCGGGGCGGGGGCGGGGATCGGGGCCGAGGTGGCCCGCTGGCTGGCCGGGGCCGGGGCCGCGGTGGCGGTGGCCGACATCCGCGAGGAGCACGCCCGCGCCGTGGCCGACTCGATCGGGGCCGAGGGAGGCCGGGCGGTGGCGGTGGCGGCGGACTGTCGCGACGACGCCCAGATCGAGCGCATGGTGGGCGAGGCGACCGCCGCCCTCGGTGGCCTCGACGTGGCCGTCAACAACGTCGGCAACCCGGCCGGGCGGCCCCTCGCCCCGGTAATCGAGATGGACGGCGCCTACTGGCGCGACGTCGTGGACCAGAACCTGGTGCTGACCGCGCTGTGCGCCGCCGCCGAGGCCCGGGTCATGACGGCCCAGGGCCGGGGCGGGGTGATCATCAACGTCAGCTCCGGCGAGACGACCCGGCCGTCCCCCCACCTCGGCTCCTACGGGGCGGCCAAGGCCGCCATCAACCACCTCACCCAGACCCTGGCCGTGGAGCTCGGGCCCTCCGGCATCCGGGTGGTCGCCATGGCGCCGGGGACCACCCTCACCGAGCATGTCCGCGCCGCCTTCGACGACGAGCACGTGGCCGCCATCGTGCGCTCCAACCCGCTGCGCCGCATGTCGGAGCCCGACGAGCTGGGCCGGCTGGCGGTGTTCCTGGCGTCGGACCTGGCCCGCTGCATCACCGGGCAGCTGATCCTGGCCGACGCCGGCGCCCATCTCTCCCGCAGCCGGCCGGGGGTGACCGGCTCGACCTGAGCCCGGCGGGGCCGCCGGCGCCGGCCGGGTCAGGCCTTGGCCGCCGCCTCCCGCTGCCGGGTGGTGCGGTGCACCGGGTCCTTGTCGATCTTGGGGATGACGTGCTCCCCGATCAGGCGGATGGTCTCGAGCATCTGGTCGTGCTCCTGCATGCCCGTGCCGAAGACCAGCTGGTCGGCCCCGGCCGCCTCCCAGCGCCGGCACTGCTCGAGGGCCTCGTCAGGGGTGCCGCACACCAGGCCCACCGTGGCCATGTCGTTCACCTGCTCCCGGGTGAAGTCGGGGATCACACCCGGCCACGGCGGCACCCAGTCGGGGTGGGGGAAGGTGTCGTGGTAGCGGTAGACGTTGCTCTGGAGGTAGGTCATGGCCGAGCCCACCGCGTTCTGGTACGCCGTCTCCCGGTCCTCGTTCACGAACGCCGTGGTCGTCACCATGATGTTGTCGTTGACGTAGGCCCCGACCGGCTCGGCGTTGGGGATCTCCTTCTTGTAGGCGTCCATCACCGGGGCCAGCTCGTCGATGGCGCCGACCGAGAACCCGAGCACGCCCAGGCCCTTGTGGGCGGCCATGGCGTAGCTGCTGGTGTTGCCCGCCGCGTACCACATCGGCGGATGGGGCTTGTGGAGCGGCTTGGGGAGGATCTTGCGGGGAGGCAGCGACCACCACTTGCCCTCGAACCCCTGGTACTCGTCCTGGAGCCACATCTTGGAGAACTCCCCGATGGTCTCCTCCCACATCTCCCGGGTGGCGGTGGTGTCGGTGATCCCGTCCCGGTGCAGGAAGCCCAGGATCTCGTGGCTGCCGGCGCCCCGGCCGGTCCCGAACTCGAACCGGCCGTTGGAGAGGTGGTCGAGCATGGCCGCCCGCTCAGCCACCTTGGCGGGGTGGTTCACCTGGGCCAGGGGGTTGAAGATCCCCGAGCCGAGATGGATCCGGGTGGTGGCGTGGGCCAGCCAGCCCAGCACCACGTCGTTGGCCGACAAATGGGAGTATTCGTCGAGGAAGTGGTGCTCGGTCACCCAGACGTACTTGAACCCGGCCTGGTCGGCGGCCTGCACCACCGCCAGGTCGTTCATCAGGGCGTGGTGCTCGGCGTCGGGGTCCTGGTCCCGGCGGAACTGCGGCGTGAACATCTGGATGAAGACCCCGAACTCCATGTCAGGCTTCCCTCCGGGTCCGCGAGTAGGAGACGAAGGTCAACCTACGGATCGGCCCCTCCGGCGTCAACAGAGGAGGCGAGGACGAAGATGGGACAGTTGGACGGACGGGTCGCACTCATCACCGGGGCGGCCCGCGGCCAGGGCCGGGCCCACGCCGTGACCCTGGCGCGGGAGGGTGCCGACATGGTCCTGTGCGACCTCTGCGACGACCTCCCGGCGGTCACCTACCGCCTCGGGACCGACGACGACCTCAAGGCCACGGTGGCCCTCGTCGAGGAGCAGGGCCGCTCGGCCCTGGCGGCGCGCTGCGACGTCCGGGACCCCCGCCAGGTCGAGGAGGTGGTGAGCCTGGCTCTCGACGCCCACGGCCACATCGACATCCTCCTCGCCAACGCCGGCGTCAGCGGGGGCCATCCCGTGCAGAGCGTGACCGACGAGGAGTGGGAGCAGTTCATCGGCACCAACCTGACCGGCGTCTTCCATTCCATCCGGGCCGTGGTCCCCCACATGATCGAGCGGCGCTACGGGCGGATCGTCGCCACCACCTCGATGATGGGCCGGATGGGCTCAGCGCACCTGGCCGCCTACGTCACCTCGAAGTGGGGCGTGATCGGCCTGGTCAAGGCGTCGGCGCTCGACCTGGCGAGCTTCGGCATCACCGTCAACGCCGTGGCGCCGGGGAATATCGACACGCCGATGATCCACAACGAGGGCCTGTACCGCACGGTCCGGCCCGACCTCGAGCAACCGGGCGCCGACGACGTGGCCCCCTACCTCCAGATGCTGCACGCCCAGCCCGTCCCGTGGCTGGCGCCGGAGGCGGTCAGCGAGGCCATCCTCTTCCTCGTCGGACCGTCGTCGACCCACATCACCGGTGCGGTCCTCGACGTGAGCGCGGGCGCCTCGGGCCGCTTCACCGCCTGACGAGCGGCGCCGCTCCGCCTGCCCCGACGATGCGGGCGCTCAGGCGGGGCGGCGCTCCACCAGGCGGACGAGGGGGATGCGCCGGTCGGTGCGGGACTGGTAGTCGTTGTACCAGGGCCGGTCGGCGGTGAGCCCGGACCACGTCCGGTCGTAGTCGTCCCCGTCGAGGACCTCGGCATCGGACCAGAACGAGCCGCCCTGCACCCGGACCAGCACCTCGGGGTTGGCGGCCCGGTCGCTCAGGTTCAGGTACCAGGACGGATGCTGGGGCGCGCCGGAGAACGACGCCACGACCACCCGGTTCCCGTCGGGGTCGCGCCAGAACGGGAGCGCCACCTTGTGCTCGGTGCCCGAGCGGCGCCCGACCGTGCGCAGGATCACGTGGTGCATGCCCGCCAGGACCCAGGCCTGGTCCTCGTCGGTGGACTCCATGAACGCCACGTGGTTCCGGCTGATGCCGGGAATCTCCTCGCGCGGGGGCTCGACGAACGGCTCGGCTTCCTGTCCGGACATGGGGCCGAGAGTAGCCATCGTGGCTACACTCCGCGCTGGCGTGGCCAGGGCCCGGAGAGCGGTATAGACGTTGCCTGCACAGACTCGGAGGGGACAGGAAGCCCGCCGACCCCGCGGCATGGACAGCGAGGAACGCTGGGAGGAGATCCTGGCTGCTGCCTCCCAGATCTTCCTGGAGAAGGGGTACGAAGCGGCCAGCGTGCAGGACATCGCCTCCGCCGTAGGCATCCTCAAGGGCAGCGTCTACTACTACATCAAGACCAAGGAGGACCTGCTCTACGAGCTGGTCCGTCGGGCTCAGGCGGAGCGCATGGACGTCCTCGACGAGGACCGCGCACTTCGGGGCGCGCCCGCGCCGGAGAGGCTGCGCGCCTTCATCGGCCGGTGGATGGCGGAGACCGAACAGCAGCGGGTCTGGAACATCGTGGCCGAACGGGACTTCCGCAAGCTCAGCTCCCGCCGGCTGAAGACGGTGATCGAACGTCGGGACCGCTTCAGCGGCTTCGTGAAGGCGATCATCGACGACGGGGTCGGAGAGGGCCGGTTCGATCCCGACGTCGACACGTCGGTGGCAACCAACACCATCTTCGAGCTGATGAATACCAGCCGGATGTGGTACCAGCCCACCGGGAGGCTGTCGCTGGTCGAGATCGGCGACTGGTACGCGACGTTCGTGATCCGGGGCCTCGGCGGCCCGGACTGGACGGCGGAGAAGGACCGAGTTCAGGTCCCGGCCCGCAACGGGAGCCGCCGTCGGACCCGGAAGGAGACGAGCACATGAAGTTCGGACTGCCGCTGTTCGGGGTGAGCCCGCGTTACTACCCGGATGTGGCGCGGATAGCGGAGGGCAACGGCTTCGAGTCGATCTGGCTACCCGAGCACCTCGTCCTGCCCGAGCCGATCCCGCCCACCTACCTCTACTCGGACGACGGCTACCCGCCGATCACCTCCGCCACGCCGGTCTATGACCCGTGGGTCATGCTCGGGGGGATCGCCACGGTGACATCGACGCTGCGACTTGCCACCCAGGTGTACATCCTGCCGCTACGTCACCCGATCGTCACGGCCCGGTCGGTCGTGAGCCTCGACCGCCTGTCTGGCGGCCGGGTGACGCTCGGGATCGGGGTGGGGTGGTGCGAGGAGGAGTTCGAGGCGGTCGGCCAGTCGTTCCGGAACCGCGGGCGGCGCGCCGACGAGATCATCGGCATCCTGCGCCGGCTGTGGCGCGACGAGGTCATCGAGCACCGGGGCGAGCACTACGGCTTCGGGCCGGTGCGCTTCGAGCCCAAACCGCTTCAGAAGCCGGGGATCCCGATCGAGGTCGGAGGTACCTCTCCGGGGGCCCTGAGGAGGGCCGGGGTCCTCGGGGACGGATGGGTCGAGACGGGTGAACCGGACATCGCGGCGTTGGCCGCCAAGCTCGAGATCATCAACCGGCACCGGCAGGAGGCGGGACGGGGCGGGCTCCCCTTTGAGGTGACGACCGGGCTCGGACGGGATCTCGACAGCATCCGGCGCTGCCAGGAGGCCGGGGTGACCCGGGTGATAGCCGGGCCCCCCGCCAGGAACGCCCGGCTCACCGTGGAGGAGATCTCGGACTGGGCCAAGCGCTTCGCCGACGAGGTCATGGGCGCCGTCTGAGCCCCGGAGCGCCGGACGTCGCTCCCCTCGGCTGATCCTCGTTGCCTTGGGGCCGACCCCGCCGTATATTCCATGTTCGTTACCAACCAACCGGTCGTTTGCCAGGGGGGAACCGACCCATGAAACGTCCCGCTCCACGTCTCGGGCGCGCCGCCGCGGCACTGGCCGTGGTTCCCGTCCTGGTCCTCAGCGCCTGTGGTTCGAGCTCGAGCAGCGGCTCGGCCGGTTCCGGCTCGTCGAGCAACACCACTACGGCGAACGAATCGGCCAAGGGCCCCTACACGTTCCTGTACTCCGGGGACTTCACCGGGGCCACCCAGACCTACACCCAGGCCGAGGTGGCGGGGCTCAAGATCGCCGCCTCGGAGATCAACGCCAAGGGCGGAATACTCGGGCGCCAGATCAACATCGTCACCGACAACGACCAGAACGACCCGACCACGGCCGTGAACCTGCTCGAGCAGAAGCTCTCCTCGGGAACGAAGATCGATGCCATGTACCCGGGTGGTTCGTCGGAGGTCACCCAGGCTCTGCTCCCGATCACCACCCGGAACAAGATCCTGACCGTCGACGCCACCTCGGACCCGACCCTCAACAACCCGTCGAAGTTCCCGTACCACTTCGGTGACTCGGAGTCGGTGGCGCAGACCATTCCTCCCTTCGTGAAGCTGGCGCAGTCGAAGGGCTGGAAGAAGGTGGCCGTCATCTACGGCAACGACACCACGGGCCAGGCGGTGCAGTCCGGCTACGCGTCGGCCCTGAAGAAAGTCGGCGTGGACACGGTCACGGCCGCCTATCAGGACTCGTCGCTGGACATGACGCCGCAGCTCTCCTCGCTGCA
This sequence comes from Acidimicrobiales bacterium, assembly GCA_036273495.1. Lineage (NCBI taxonomy): Bacteria > Bacillati > Actinomycetota > Acidimicrobiia > Acidimicrobiales > Acidimicrobiales bacterium. The sequence continues at coordinate 8,497 of DASUHN010000240.1, forward strand.
GTCGAACCACCCCGACGCCCTGATCATCTCGTCCTACGGGGTTCCCAGCATCTACGTGATCAAGAGCCGCGCCCAGATGGGCTGGTTCTCCACTCCGGCCTACGGGGACCTGATCACCTCGGCCATGCCGCTGGCGAAGCTCCTGCCGCCGGCCGCGCTCAAGAACTACTTCGCCCAAGCCTCGGTGACGACGCTGGCGTCGAACGCCGATGCGGCCAAGGATCCCGCTCTGCAGCGGATGATCTCCGACGCCAAGGCCATGGGATACTCGGCCCAGCTCTCCGGCGTGGGGGCGGGCCTGTTGGGGGTGGGCTTCAACGTGCTCGAGCTGATCAACTACGCCGCCGTGCAGGCGCACTCGACCGACGGGCCCACGGTGGCCAAGGCGCTGGAGCACCTGAAGCAGCCCTCGGGCCCCTACCCCCCCTGGGTCGTCTACTTCGGGAAGTACGGGGGCTTCAAGTTCACCACGAGCAACCACTTCCCGACCGTCAACGTGGCCAACTTCGCCTACGTCCCGCCCGGCAACAACAACGCCGACGGCCTGCTGGTGCCGGGCACCGGCTCCTGAGCGCACCCTCGCCCGGCTCCCGAGCCGGCTGAGCCGATGACGGCGGCACCGTGACGACGGTCTGGTCGGGCCTGTCCATCGGCGCCCTGTACTGCCTGGTCGCCATCGGCTACAACGTCGTGCTGCTGGCGTCGGGGATGTTCAACTTCGCCTACGCCCAGCTGGTGATGCTCGGCACCTACATGGCCTACGTCGCCACGTCGGTGCTGGGCCTGCCGGTGATCGCGGCGGTGCCGTTCGGCGGGGCGGCGGTGGCCATCATCGCCGTGCTCGAGCAGCGCATCGCGATCGCTCCGCTGACGGCGCGCCACGGGGACCACCACCAACCCGCCCTCATCACGACCGTCGGCGTGGCGGTGATCATCGACGGGATCACGAGCAAGGTCTGGGGGTCCCAGGCCAAGCCCATCCCGGATCCGATCCCGGGGGGCACCCTCCAACTGCTCGGAGGCCGGGTGGGGCGGGGGGACCTGCTGCTGATCGGCCTGGTCCTCGTGGTCGGGATCGGACTGCACCTGTGGTCACGCAAGACAATCGGGGGCCTGGCGTCG
>DASUHN010000241.1 GCA_036273495.1 Acidimicrobiales bacterium
CGGGGGCGGGACTGTTCATCGCCGTGCTGCTGGCGGCGGCGGGGACGTCGGGCGTGCTGAACGGCAGCATCCCGGCCCCGCTCTCCTGGCTGGGGCTGCTGACCGCCCTGGTCGGGCTGGTCAGCGCCGGCGGGCTCGGCACCTCGCGCAACGCCTTCGGGACCCTGTCGCTCGTGACGCTGATCCTGTTCGAGGTGTGGTCACTGGGATTGAGCCTCTGGTTCGTGATGGGACCGGAGCTGGGGAGGGCAGAGGAATGAGCCAGGCCGAGACGATGTCCGTGCTGGAGCTGATCAAGGACCCGGCCGTCAAGGCTGACCCCTACCCGACCTACGCCCGGATCCAGGCCGCGGGGGCCCTGGTCCCCACCCCGTTCGGCGGCTACATCCTGCCCCGCCACGCCGAGGTGTTCTCGGTGCTGCGCGACGCCCGCTTCAGCAGCAACTCCCGTCACCAGGCCGGCTACCCGCAGTTCACCCAGCTGGCCGAACAGGTGGGGCTCGGGGACGTCCTGGCGCTGTTCGAGCGGGTCATGCTTTTCTCCGATCCGCCCGACCACACCCGGCTGCGCCGGATCGTCAACAAGGCGTTCACGGTCCGGGCCGTCGAGGAGATGCGTCCCCGCATCGCCGCCATCGTCGACCGGATGCTCGATGCCATCGCCCCGGACGGAGGCGCCGATCTGGTGGAGGCGCTGGCCTTCCCGCTCCCGGTCACCGTCATCAGCGAGATGCTCGGCGTCCCCCTCGAGGACCAGGAGCAGCTGCGGGGCTGGACCGCCGAGGCGGTGAAGGCGCTGGATCCCTCGGACGACATCACCGTCCTGTTCCCGGCGGCCCAGGCCATGCGCGAGATGCGGGTGTACTTCGACGACCTGGTCGAGCGGCGGCGCAAGGATCCGGGTGCCGACCTGCTGAGCGCCCTGATCGCCGCCGAGGACGAGGGGGACCGGCTCGCCCGCGACGAGCTGCTCGACACCGCCATCCTCCTCTACGGGGCCGGTCACGAGACGACGGTGAACCTGATTGCCGGGGGCGCCCTCAACCTCCTGCGTCATCCCGCCGAGCTGGCCCGGCTCCGTGCCGATCCGGCGCTGATCAGCAGCGCGGTGGAGGAGCTGCTCCGCTTCGGCCCGCCGGTGCAGCTCACCGCCCGCATCGCCACCACCGACGTCGAGCTGGCGGGTCAGCCGGTGGCGAAGGGAACCGAGGTGGTGGCGCTGATCGCCGCCGCCAACCGCGACCCGGACGTGTTCGCCGCACCCGAGCGTCTCGACCTGGGCCGGGCCGACAACCGCCACCTCGCCTTCGGGGGCGGCATCCATCATTGCCTGGGGGCGCCCCTGGCCCGCATCGAGGGTCAGGAGGCCCTGGCCCGCCTGTTCGAGCGGTTTCCGGCCGCGGCCCTGGCCGACGAGGAGATCGAGTGGAAGCCGACGACCACCATCCGGGGCCCGGCCCGCCTGCCGCTGGAGTGGTAGGCCGGGCCCGGTTCAGGAGGGCGCGCCCTTGCTGAGCTCGGCGGCGGCGTCGGCGACGGCTTCGACATCGGCCAACGAGGGGCGCGGCCGCCCGTCCGGGGCGGCCGTGGCCCGCCACAGCTCGGGCACCCGCCACAACAGCAGGCCCACTCCGGCCACGCACGCCAGGCCGCCCGACCACACCGCGAACTGAGAGCCGCCCAGCCCGGCCGCCACCCCGGCCTCCACGTCTCCCACCCGCGGGCCGCCGGCCACCACGGCGAAGTACACGCCGGCCAGCCGGCCCTGCAGGTGGTCCGGCACGCTCGACTGGAGGATGGCCGAGCGGAACACGGCCGAGACCAGATCGGCGCCGCCGGCCAGCGCCAGGAGCACCACGCCGAGCCACAGCACCGGCACCACCCCGAACAGCGCCACCGCCGCCCCCCACACCACGACCGCCACCGCCACCGCCCGCCCCTGGTGCCGCACCCGCCCGACCCAGCCGCTCAGCAGCGAGCCGACCAGACCACCGACGCCGGGAGCGGCGTACAGGAGGCCGAGGACCCCCGGGCCTCCGTGGTAGAGGCCGGTCGCCAGGGCGGGGAACACCGCACGCGGCATCCCGAAGATCATGGCGTTGAGGTCGATCCAGAACGTCGAGGCCAACAGCCGCTGGCCCCGCAGGTAGCGGAAGCCGTCGGCCAGGGAGCGCATCCCGGCCCGGGTGCCGCCGCCGACCGGAGGCAACCGGGGCAGCAGGGCGGTCGTGACCAGCGACACGCCGAAGCTGCCCACGTCGATCAGGTACACGGTGCCGAGGCCGGCGGCCGACACCAGCACGCCCGCCACGGCGGGCCCGACGACGAAGGCCCACTGCACCGCCATGGTCTGCAACGCCACCGCCCCGGTCAGCTCGGCGGCGGGCACGACCATGGTGGTGGCGGCCCGCCGGGCCGGGTTGTTGGCGCCCTGGAAGAGGGCGGACGCCGCCGTGCAGACGAAGAGCGGCCACAGCCGGGGACGGGACAGAAAGGCGTTGGCCCCGAGCCCGGCGCTGCACAGCGCCATGCATATCTGGCTCACCACCAGGACGCGCCGGCGGTCGGTGGCGTCGATGACGGCCCCGCCGGCCAGCGATCCGGCCATCAGCGGAGCGAGCTGGACCAGGCTGACCAGCCCCACGTCGAGGGTCGAGTGGGTCAGGCGGTACACCTGGTACGACACGGCCACCACGGTCAGCTGGGCGCCCATGCCGGACACCAGTTGACCGGTCCAGATCAGACGGAACGCCCGGTGCCGGCGCAGCGGCCCGAGGTCGGCCACCAGACCGCCCATCGGCGCACGGTACCAACGCCCCGATCCGCGCCGGCGCCGGGTCCGGCGGTGCCAGGATGCCGTCCGGTGGAGACCTGGGAGATGGAGGCGCGCCTCGAGCTGCAGGAGCTGCTGGCCGCCTACTACCGGCTCGGGGACAGCGGGCGGATCGAGGAGCAGGCCGGTCTCTTCGAGCCGGACGGCGTCGTCGAGCTGCACGGCCGGGGTCGCTTCCTCGGTCGCCAGGCGATCGTCGCGGCCTACCGCGGCCTGAACGAGAGCCACGTCTCCGACCCGGCCGTGACCTACATCCGCCACTTCTCGTCGAACTACACGCTCGACGTGCCCAGCCCCACCGACGCGAGCGGTGAGGGCTACTGGCTGCTGCTCGACAACCGCGGCCTGGCCCGCTGGGGTCGCTGCCGGGACTGGTACCGGCGGGGGGAGGGGGGGCCGTGGCGCTTCTCCCGCCGCCTGGTCAGGACCGATCCCCGAGTGGAGGACGCCGGCTGACACCGATGCGGCAGCGAGGACGCGGCCGCGTCGGCGTGGCGCCATGATGTCCGCATGGCCAGGATCTCCTTCGAGCGGGCGGCCGACTTCTACGACGCCACGCGAGGCCTGCCCGGGGACGTTCACGACGCGCTGACGGAGATCCTGGCCGCCGAGCTCTCGGGCCGGCGGCGCTGCCTGGAGATCGGGGTGGGGACGGGCCGCATAGCCCTCGGGCTGCACCAGCGCGGTGCCGACCTGCTGGGTGCGGACATCGCGCCGGCCATGCTGCAGCGCCTGGTGAGCAATGCAGGAGGCACGCTGCCCTTCCCCCTGCTGCTGGCCGACGCGACCGGCCTGCCGTTCCGCTCGGCGTCGTGTGGCGCGGTCCTGGCCAGTCACGTCCTCCACCTCATCGGGTCGTGGGCCTCCGCCGTCGACGAGGTGATGCGCGTTCTGGGGCCGAGCGGGGTGCTGCTGGTCGACTTCGGTGGAGGCGCGCCGTCTCCCTGGAACGGGGCGGCCCGCGACGTCATGCGCCGGCACGGCGTCCTGCACGGCCGGCCGGGCGTGTCCTCACCGGAGCAGCTGGCTGCGCACCTGGGGCGTCAGGTCAGCACGCGGCCGCTCTCTCCCGTGCGGTTCGGGGTCACGCGGTGCCTGGCCCGGGATCTCGACGAGTGGCAGCGGCAGATCCACTCGTGGACGTGGCCGTACGGCCCCGGGCAGATCAAGGAGGCGTGCGACGAGGTCAGGCGCTGGGCCGAGACCGAGAGCTGGCCGCTCGACCGCGAGGTGACGGTCGAGCGGGTGATCCAGTGGTGGGCGTTCGACCGGCGCGACTGACCGCCGTCACCGGCTCCGGTGCATCCCGGTCGTCGCGGCGTCCCGGAAAATGACCGGCGTAATTCCCAGCCGGGCCCGGGTCACCCGGTTAGCGTCTCGTCCATGCACCGGGTGATCTGGCGTCTCGTTTCGGGCCGAACTGGCCCGGTCGCCGCGCCCTCCGGCGCGTTCGTGCTCGTCCACCATTCCGGCCTGACGCTGGAGGGTGGAGACGGAGCACAGCTGGTGTTCTCCACGGCGGCGTCGGCCGACGAGTTCCGGATGCGGTTCACGTGTGAGCCGCCGGCGTACCGGTGTGCCGACGCGTCCGGCCGGCGCGTCGCGGCCTGAACCGGGCCGAGCGCGGCGGTCAGGCGGACTGGTTCCGCCCCGGGGCGGAGGCGCACACCCCGCGCAGGTCTCCGTCCTCGTCCCGCCAGGTGGTGACGGCGGTGTATCCGGCCGCCGCCAGCTCAGGGATCAGCACGTCGTCCTGCCGCCCGCCTATCTCGAGCAGGAGCGATCCTGTGGGACCGAGCAGGCGGGTGGCGGCGTCCACCACCCGGCGCACGACTGCGAGCCCGTCGGGCCCACCGTCGAGGGCCCGGCGCGGCTCGTGATCCCGGACGTCTGCAGGTAGCAGCCGGATCTCGGTTGTCGGGACGTAGGGGGCCACGGCGGTGACCACGTCGAACGTCGCGGCTGCGAACGGCGCGGCCAGATCGGCGCGCACGGTCGGCACCCCGTTGCGCCGGGCGCAGCGAGTGGCGGCCATGTCGAGATCCACCCCGACCACCCGGGCGCCGGGCACCGTGGCGAGCAGGTGGGCGGCCACCGCTCCCGCGCCGGTGCACAGGTCGACCGCCCACCGGCGGGCGCTGCGGGCCAGGAGGCGGCCGGCCCGGCGGGCCAGCTCCTCGGACTGCACGCGCGGCACGTAGACGCCGCGGTCGACGGCCACCGGACGACCGCAGAAGAGCACGGCGCCGGTGATCCAGGCCAGCGGCTCACCGTGCTCCCGGCGGCGCACGAGCGACTCGAGAGCGGCGGCGTCGGGAGCAGCAGCGCTGAGCTCCTCGGCCTCCTCCTCGGCGGCCACGCAGCCGGCGGCGCGCAGCCGGGCCACCAGCGAGGCGGCCGGCGCGGGCCGCGGTGACGCCGGCTGGCTCAGGCGACGACTCCGCGTGCCCGCAGGTCGGCTGTCGCTTCCGGTCCCACGCCGAGCTCGGCCAGGACCTCGTCGGTGTGCTGGCCGAGGGCGGGAGCGGCGCCCCGCACGGCTGCGGGGGTGCCGTGGAAGACGTTCGGGTGCCGGGGCTGGCGGACCCGGCCCGCGGTCGGATGGTCGAGCTCGACGAACAGCCCCGTCTCCCGGGCATGCGGATCTTCGACCAGCTCGGCCGGGCCGAGAACGACGCCGCAGGGAACGCGCTCGGCGTCCAGCCGGGCCATCGCCTGCTCGGTGGTCAGACGGGACGCCGCCTCCCGGCATCGACGCATGAGATCCCCGGCCACGTCGCGGTGGCGGCGCCGCTCGGCGATGGTGGCCACCCTGGGGTCGTCGTAGCCGCCGACGCCGAGGGCTCGACACGTCCCGGCGAAGTCGGCATCGGACACCGGGGTGACCACCCCCCATCCGTCGACGAAGCGCATGGGCGTCGACGGCGGGGCGAAGCTGCCCGGCTGCGACCCGTCCCCGTCGCGCAGGACCTCGTTGCCGGCGGAGTCGATCCACATGAACGACACGACGGCGTCGAGCATCGACAGCTCGATGTGCTGGCCGCCGCGTCCCCGCTCGCGGGCGAGGAGGGCGGCGGTGACGGCCTGGACCGCGGTGAGCGCCGTCACCTTGTCGGCGAGGACCTGGCCGACGGCCCGGGGCTCTCCGGTCGTGCGGTCGGCCTCGTTGGCCACCACTCCGCCGTAGGCCTGGATCACGGTGTCGTAGGCGCCCTTCGGGGCGTAGGGCCCGGTGGGACCGAACCCCGAGATCGAGAGGTAGATCAGCTCCGGGCGCCGGACGTCGGCGTAGCCGAGACCGAGCCGCTCGGCCACGCCCGTCCGCCAGTTCTGCACCACCACGTCGGCGCGTTCGATCAGCGCCCGCACCAGGTCCCGACCCTCCGGGTGGGCCAGGTCGACTGCGATGCCCCGCTTGCCCCGGTTGCACATCTGGTACAGCGCGCTCACCCCGTTGACCGCCGTCCCCACCCAGCGCCCGATGTCCCCGAGCCCGGGGCGCTCGACCTTCACCACGTCGGCGCCCTGGTCGGCCATCACCGCCACGGCGTACGGCCCCGTCCCGGCGATCGACAGGTCGACGACGCGCACTCCGGCCAGCGGCCCGGAGGTGGCTCCGCTGGTCACGGCTCGTAGGTGGCGTGGGTGCGGGGGCGTCCGCCCGGTCCCGAGTAGGCCGATCCGTAGCCGGGGGCGGGGTGGAACTCCACCTCCGGGATGGTGGCCACAGCCCGGGCCCAGGCGTCCATCAAGGCGTCCTCGGCGCAGTAGTCGAAGGGGTCCCCGAGGACGCGTGCCTCGGGCGCGTCCGGTCCCAGCGGGTTGTCGGCCAGCCAGCACGCCGTGAGCCCGATCGCCTCGCGTGACGGAACGAGGTCGCGGTAGCCGAGGTCGGACCGGATCCGGGTGAGATCGAGGACCCGGTGGGTCGGAAGGGGCTGGGCCATCAGCGGCCGGGCGGGCACGGCCAGCTCGTAGGGCATCGAGACCAACTCAATCTCGGCGCCCAGGGCGGCGGCGGCGAGGGTGATCACCTGGGCGGTGCTCAGCACCTCGTCGTCGCCGACGTTGTACACCCGACCGGCGGCCGCCTCGGCCCGGTCGACGGCCAGGAGGACGCCGTGGGCGACGTTGGCCGTGTACCCGTGGTGGTGCAGGGTCAGGCCGCCGTCGGCGACGATCATCCGCCGGCGCCCGTCGAGCACGCGCCTCACGATCGACCACTCCCGGGGGACCGGCTGGTAGGGCCCGTACATGTACGGATAGCGGAAGTGGGTGGCCGTGGGGTGGTGGCGGAACACGGCGTCCTCGGTGCGCGCCACCCGGAAGCCCTTCTCGTCGTCGGCGGGGTCGTCGACCACGGGGCCGTCCTCCGGGATCGGCACGGGCAGCCCGGGCGGGTCGTAGGCCCACGGGTTCATCCACCCCCGGTGGGCCGGCACCCCTCCCACCGATATGAAGCGGCCGCAGCGGCCCTCGAAGGCCTCGGCGATGCGCCGCAGCCGGCCGTACATGCCCATGACCAGGTCGAACGACGGTCCCGCCGCCATCTCGGCCACGGCGGCGGCGTCGAACGGGTCGACGTGGAGATGGGGCACTCCGCCGGGCGTCTCGGCCCGCTCGTGGAGGCCGCGGTGCATGATCGTGACGTCCCAGCCGCGCTCCACCAGCCCGGCGACGATGTTGACCCCGGTCGGACCGGTGCCCCCGATCACCAACACCCGTTCGGCCACGGCCTCTACCTATCCCTGACCGCTCGGAGCGGGCCGCTCGATCAGCTCGAGCATCGTGCCGTCGGGATCGGGGAAGAGGACGAAGCGCAGGACCGGCAGGCCGGGGCCCATGCTCATCTCGACCGGTTCGGACAGGCAGCGCACGCCGGCGGCGGCGAGGGCGGCCACGTCGGCGTCGATGTCGGCGGTGGCCACGGCCAGGCGCCAGATCCCCAGGGTGTTGGCGCGGCGGGGACCGGACCCGGCCCCCTCCACCAGCTCCACGAAGTCCCCGAGACCGAGCAGGCCCGTGTAGAACTCCGAGGACCGCTCCGGGTCGGAGCAGGCGACGGTGACGCCCGTCAGGCCCGGCGGCCCGGGCCGGAGGTCGACCGCCGTTCCGTCCGGATCGGCGTAGACGGCATAGGCCCCCCCACCGACGCGGAGGCGGCAGAACCCCACGGTCGCGCCGCCGTCCCGCTCCACCGGCTCCGGGACGATCCATTGCAGGAGATCGACGACGGGGGCGCCGAAGCCCTGCGGGCCGGCCATCATCCACGCGTCCCATTGGGCCGACTCGAGACCGAACGCCTCCCCGGGCTGGGCCTCGGCCGGCGCCGTCCGGGTCACCGGCTGGAGCCCCAGCACGTCGCGGTAGAACGCCACCGACCGCTCCAGGTCGCGGCAGTTGACGTTCACGTGCACCACGCCACCTGATCCCACCGGCACGAGCGGAGGCTACCCACCCCGTTCCGGGCCGTCCCGCCCCCGGTTCCCGCGCCGAAGCGGACCCGCAACCGGTGCCAAGATGGCGCCATGCCGGGAGGCCAGCGGGTGCGCGGGGTGGTGGCGGCCAAGCCGGGAGCGCCGGTCACGGTGGAGACCGTGGTGGTCCCGGATCCCGGTCCCGGTGAGGCCGTGGTGCGAGTGCAGGCGTGCGGCGTGTGCCACACCGACCTGCACTACCGCGAGGGGGCCATAAACGACGAGTTCCCGTTCCTTCTCGGGCACGAGGCGGCGGGCATCGTGGAGGCGGTCGGGTCGGGGGTGACCGCCCCCCGTGCGGGGGAGTTCGTGGTCCTCAACTGGCGGGCCGTGTGCGGCCGGTGCCGGGCCTGCCAGCGGGGAGAGCCCCACCTCTGCTTCTCCACCGCCAACGCCACCCAGCGCATGACCCTCGAGGACGGCACCCCGCTGTCCCCGGCCCTGGGGATCGGGGCGTTCGCCGACAAGACCCTGGTGGCGGCCGGGCAGTGCACACCGGTCGACCCCGCCGCCGACGCGGCGGTGGCGGGCCTGCTCGGCTGCGGGGTGATGGCCGGGCTGGGGGCGGCGATGTTCACCGGCAACGTCCGGCGCGGGCAGTCGGTGGCGGTGTTCGGTTGTGGAGGCGTCGGTGACGCCGCCATCGCCGGCGCGGCGCTGGTGGGAGCCACGACGATCATCGGGGTCGACATCGACGACCGCAAGCTCGAATGGGCCCGCCGGTTCGGGGCCACCCACACCGTGAACTCGGGGAACGAGGACCCGGTCGAAGCCGTGCATCGGCTGACCGGAGGGTTCGGCGCCGATGTCTGCATCGAGGCGGTGGGCCATCCCGAGGTGCTGCGACAGGCGTTCTACGCCCGCGACCTGGCGGGCAGCGTGGTCCAGGTCGGGGTGCCCGGTCCCGACATGGCCTTTCCCGACATCCCGATGATCGACTTCTTCGGGCGCGGCGGTGCCCTCAAGCCGTCGTGGTACGGGGACTGCCTGCCGAGCCGGGACTTCCCGCTGCTGGTCGACCTCTACCTGCAGGGCCGGCTCGACCTGGCCGGCTTCGTCAGCGAACGCATCGGGATCGACGGCGTGGAGGAGGCCTTCGGACGCATGGAGCGGGGCGAGGTGCTCCGCAGCGTGGTCGTGCTCGAGGACTGACGGCCCCGGGCCCGCCTACTTGGGGGCGAAGTGCTGGCCCCCGTCGAGCCGGATGGTCAACCCGTTGAGCATGGGGTTCTCGACGATGGCCACCGCCAGCCGGGCGTACTCGTCGGGCCGGCCCATGCGCTTGGGGAAGGCGGCGTCCTTGGTCAGGGTGGACTCGAACTCGGAGGGGATGCCGGCGGTGATGCCGGTGCTGAACAGGCTGGGGGCGATGGCCAGCACCCGGATGCCCAGGGATCCGAGGTCACGGGCCATGGTCAGGGCCATGCCGGCGATCCCCGCCTTGGCCGCGGTGTAGGCGACCTGGCCGATCTGGCCCTCGAAGGCGGCTATCGACGCGGTGTTCACGATCACGCCGCGCTCGTCGTCCTCGGGCTCGTTGCGGCTCATGTGGTCGGCCTGCAGCCGGTTGAGGTTGAAGGTGCCGATCAGGTTGAGCTCGATCACCCTCCGGAAGTCCTCGAGCGGGTGCGGGCCTTCCTTGGTGAGGGTGCGCTTGGCGATGCCCCCGCCGGCGGTGTTGACGGCGATGTGCAGCCCGCCGAGCTCTCCGACGGCGTCGGCCAGGGCCGCCTCGGTCCCCTCGGCGTCGGTCACGTCGCACGGATGGAAGGTCCCGTTCAGCTCCTTGGCCACCGTGTCGCCCGCAGAGCCGGCCAGGTCGAGAATCGCCACCTTGGCCCCGCCCTTGGCCAGGCGCTCGGCGGTGGCCCGGGCCATCCCCGAAGCCCCTCCCACGATCACTGCGCCCTTGCCTTGGATATCCATCTCGTCTCCCCGGACATGAGTGCCGGCCGCGCCCGCGCCCCGACGCGGCGCATCCTGGCACGCCGGGCCGCGCCGTCGTCCAATTACGGTCGGGGCGGTGAGACCGGGGGAGCCGTCCCTGACGGCGCGGCGGGTGGCGGCCCAGCGTCTGGGGTTCCCCCGGGTCCCGGCCGATCTCGGCAACCCCGCGGCCGAGGATCTCCTGTCGGCCGACGTGGCCGGGGACCTGGCCGGCGGACCGGCGGGGCGGATGTCGCGCTACCTGGCGGCCCGGACGGCGTTCTTCGACCGGGTCGTGGTCGGGGCCCTCGACAGCGGCATCGACCAGGTGGTCACGCTGGGGGCCGGCTACGACGGCCGGGCCCTGCGCTACGCCCGGCCCGGCGTGCGCTGGTTCGAGGTGGACCACCCCGACACGCAGACGGACAAGCGGGAGCGGCTGGAGCGTCTCGGCATCGATGCCGGACACGTCTCCTTCGTGCCCGTCGACCTGGCGGAGACCGGGGTGGCGCCGGCGCTGGCGGCGGCCGGGTTCGATCCGGGCCGGATGTCGCTCCTCCTCTGTGAGGGGCTGCTCGTGTACCTCGATCGGGACGTGATCGAGCGCCTGCTGACCGCACTCCGGGGTCTGGCGGCGCCGGGTAGTCGGCTGGCCCTGAGCGTCTCGGTGGCGGTGGACGGGGCGGAGGGACGGGCGCGGCGAGAGCAGTTTGCCCGGCGGGTGGCGGCGGTGGGGGAGCCGGCCCGGACCGTCCTGCAGCCTCCGGAGGCCGACGCGCTCCTGCGGCGGACGGGCTGGGATGCCGGGACCGCCGGCTCGGAGCGGGGCCGGGCGGCGGGCCTGATCGTGGCGGCTCCCGCTCCTGTCGCCTGAACCCGCGCACCCGGTCGATCCCCGTTAGCTTCGGCGCCGGTGGACGTGGTCCGGCGTTACCTCGACGCGGTGGCCGGCCAGGACTGGGGGACAGTGTCGGACTGCGTGGCCGCCGACGTCCGCCGGGTCGGCCCGTTCGGGGACGTGTACGAGGGCCACGACCGGTACCTCGCCTTCCTGCGCCGGATAATGCCGACGCTGGCCGGCTACCGCATGGACGTGGAGCGGGTGCTCTCGCTCGGGGACGGGCGGGCGGCGGTGGCCGAGCTGAGCGAGACGGTCGAGCTCGACGGGCGGGCGGTGCGCACGCCCGAGAGCCTGGTCTTCGACCTGGATGACGAAGGCCGCATCCGCCACATCGCCATCTACATCCAGCAGCTCGGCCAGGATGGCGCCCGGTGATCCGGGCCCCCGGGCGGCGCTCACGGGACCGTCCCCTGAGCGCTCGTGGAGGTGGCGGGAATCGAACCCGCGTCCTCCGGCTTCTCCACGGGGCTTCTCCGAGCGCAGCCGGTGGGAGGATCTCGGGTCCCGCCCAGCCACCGGCGCCAGTGCGGGACCCCAGTCAGCTGAGGTGTTCCCTCCAGGTCCGCTGACGAGCCCCGGAAGGTGAGCCCTGCTTAATGACGCCCGCTACCGGCCCACAGGGCTGAGACCGGACGGACGCGCTACCTAATTAGGCAGCGAGGCTGAGCTGAGGCTCGGCGTTTGTTTTTGTTTCCGGCTCTTTAGCGTGGATCCGGAGACCACGGCTCGCTTCTCCCGTTTCGACGACCAGAGTCGAAGCCCTTCACCCCCTTGTATTGGGACCACCCATTCTACCGGCCCTCAGCGGGCGTCCCGCCCGGCCTGGCGCAGCTCCCTCTCGGTGTCCCGGCCCACGTCCCTGGCGGCGATGGCGGCCCGCTTGTCGTAGTGGCGCCGGCCCCGGGCCAGCCCGAGCTCGACCTTGGCCCGGCCCTGCTTGAAATACAGCGAGAGCGGCACGAGGGTCAGCGACTGCTGGGACATCCGGAGGTCCAGCTCCCCGATCTCCCGGCGGTGCAGGAGCAGCTTCCGGGCCCGGTCGGGGTCGTGGGAGCCGAAGCCCTGGGCATGGGCGTAGGGGGGGATGTGCATGCCGTGGAGCCACATCTCACCGCTGTCGACCCGGGCGTAGGCGTCCCTCAGCGTCACCTTGCCCCCGCGGAGCGACTTCACCTCTCCGCCCACGAGGGCGATCCCGCACTCGTAGGTGTCGAGGATGTCGTAGTCGTGGCGGGCCCGCCGGTTGACCGCGATCGGGCGGTTGTTGGGGTCGCTGGGCGCGGCGGACGAGCGGGCCCGGCCCTTCGGGGACATGGCTGGAGGATATGGCCCGCCCTGCCGTCATCCGGTGATGACAGCAAGCGAAGAGCCCGGTAGGTTGCGGGGCGCCATGCTCCGGCTGACCCGCCCCGTGTACCTCCAGATGGTGGCCCACTGCCTGGAAGGCCTGCCGCTCGAGGCCTGCGGGCTGCTGGCGGGCACCCCGGCGGTGGGGCAGGCCGTGGTCTGCTACCCGGCCCGCAACGAGGCCGAGTCGGCCCGGGTGTACCGCGTGGACTCGCGGGACTACCTGCGGGCCGACCGGGACGCCGAGAGCCGCGGTCTCGAGATCGTCGGGGTGTTCCACTCCCACACCCACACCGAGGCCTACCCCTCACCCACCGACGTGGCCCAGGCCCCCGACCCCGGATGGCACTACGTGCTCGTGTCCCTGCGGGACGTCCCGTCGGTTCGTTCCTTCCGGATCCGCGAGGGGAAGATCACCGAGGAGCCGGTTGTTGTCGACGGGCGATAGAATTCCGAGTCAACCAGTCGACAATCTGCCCGAGATTCTCGATCCCGATCACCCGGAGACCCCCGTGGCCGTCGAAGTGCGCCTGCCGACCCTGCTGCGACCGAACGCCGGCGGCCAGTCGACCGTCCGGGGGGACGGCGCCACGGTCGGGGAGGTGCTCTCCGATCTGGTGCGCCAGTTCCCCGGCCTCCAGGGCCAGTTGGTGACCGACGCCGGGGAGCTGCACCGCTTCGTGAACGTGTACGTGAACGACGACGACGTCCGCTACATGGACAAGCTGGACACCAAGGTGTCGGAGGAGGACTCGATCTCGATCCTCCCCGCCGTGGCCGGAGGGGCCCGCTAGGGGCCGGCCCATGGCCCTCTACGACAGCGCTCTGGCGCTCATCGGCAACACCCCGCTCGTCGACGTCTCCTCGCTGAGCCCCAACCCCCACGTCCGGATCGTGGCCAAGCTGGAAGGGCAGAACCCGGGCGGGTCGGTGAAGGACCGCATTGCCCTGGCGATGGTGGAGCAGGCCGAGAAGGAGGGCCTCCTGGCCCCCGGCGCCACCCTGATCGAGCCCTCGTCCGGGAACACGGGGATCGGGCTGGCCCTGGTGTGCAAGGTCAAGGGCTACCGGCTGAAGATCGTCATGCCGGAGAACGTGTCGGTCGAGCGCCGCCAGCTGCTGGAGGTGTGGGGGACCGACGAGATCATCCCGTCGCCGGGCAGCGAAGGGTCCAACGGCGCCGTCCGCCTGGCCCAGCGCCTGGCGGCCGAGCATCCCGAATGGGTGTTCCTCTACCAGTACGGCAACGCCGCCAACCCCCGTGCCCACTACGAGGGGACCGGCCCCGAGATCTGGCGGGACTGCCCCGAGGTGACCCATTTCGTCGCCGGGCTGGGCACGAGCGGCACCCTGCTCGGGGTGGGCCGCTGCCTCAAGGAGCGCAACCCGTCCGTCCAGGTCTGGGCCGTCGAGCCGCCGGCGGGGGAGATGGTGGACGGGCTGCGCAACCTCGACGACGGCTACATCCCGCCGATCTTCCAGGACGGCGGCGGGGAGGACCTGCTGGACTTCAAGACCATCGTCGGGCCCCGCGAGTCCATCGAATGGACCCGGCGCCTGCGCGACGTCGGGATCTTCTCCGGTATCTCGTCCGGCGCCACCCTCGCCGGGGCGGCCAAATGCGCGTCGCGGATCACCGAGGGAGTGATCGCGGTGGTGCTCGCCGACGGAGGGTGGAAGTACCTATCGACCGGGGCGTGGACCGACGACCTCGAGACGGTCGTCGAGCGGGCCAAACGGGTGATCTACTTCTGACGAACGTGATCGAGCGCCGCTGAGCGAGCCCTACGAGCCCCGTCGCCTCGATTGCGACCTGTTCCAGCTCCAGGAACGGGCCCGGGCGGCCATGCCCAGGGGGACGTTCGACTACATGGCCGGCGGGGCCGACGACGAGGTCACGCTGCGGGACAACGTCGACGCGTGGACCCGGCTCCGGCTGCGGCCCCGGGTGCTCCGGGACGTGAGCACGGTCGCCACCACCACGACGGTTCTCGGCACCGAGGTGTCGACGCCCGTGCTGGTTGCGCCGGTGAGCTACCTGCGCCTCGTGCACGACGACGGGGAGCGCGCCATGGCCGCCGGGGCGGCGGCGGCCGGCACCATCATGGCCCTGTCGACCCGCTCGTCGTGCCCGATCGAGGACGTGGCTGCCGCCGCGGCCGGGGCGGCGCGCTGGTTCCAGGTCTACGTGCTCCGTGACCGCAGCTGGACGGGGGAGCTGGTTGACCGCGCCGTGGCGGCCGGGTTCGGGGCCCTGGTGCTGACCGTCGACACGCCGGTGCTCGGCTACCGGAGGCGCGACGTGTTGAACGCCTTCGAGCTCCCCGAGGGGATCACCATGGCCAACGTGGCGTCGCGGGTCTCGTCCGAGGTGGCCGAGGCCGAGGGACTGCTGGCCGCCTACCAGGCCCCCGACCTCGGTCCCGCCGACGTCGCCTGGCTGGCCGAGCGGTCCGGGTTGCCGATCGTGGCCAAGGGGGTGCTCACGCCCGAGGCGGCGCGCGAGTGCGTTGCCGCCGGGGCGTCCGCCGTCGTGGTGTCCAACCACGGCGGGCGTCAGCTCGACGGGGTGTTGGCCACCGCCGACGCGCTGGCGGCGGTGGTCGACGCCGTCGGCAGTGACGTGGAGGTCTACGTCGACGGCGGGGTCCGCCGGGGGACCGACATCCTCAAGGCCCTGGCCGCGGGGGCGCGGGCGGTCCTCGTGGGCCGGCCGGCGGTGTGGGGTCTGGCGACCGCCGGTGCCGAGGGTGTCCAGTCGGTCATCGGCCACCTCTCCTTCGAGCTGGCCGCCGCCATGGCCCTGGCCGGCGTACGCGAACCCGCCGAGGCCGACCGGGGCATGGTCGATCTCCGCTCCCACCACCAATAGCCTCCCCGGCGTGGACGACCGTCCCATCGGGATGTTCGACAGCGGTTTCGGAGGCCTCACCGTGGCCCGGGCCCTGATCGACCTCCTGCCCGACGAGGACCTCGTCTACATCGGGGACACCGGGCGCTACCCCTACGGGCCCCGGCCCCTGGAGCAGGTGACCGAGTTCTCCCGCCAGCTGGCCGCCAGCCTGGTGGCCGACCACGACGTGAAGATGATCGTGGTGGCCTGCAACACGGCCGGCGCCGCCGCCCTGGACCTCCTGCGCTTCGAGCTCGACGTGCCCGTGGTGGGGGTCATCGAGCCGGGGATCCGGGCGGCGGTGCGCGCCACGCGCAACGGCCGGGTCGGCGTCATCGGCACCGTCGGCACCGTGGCGTCCGGTGCCTACCAGCGTGCGGTGGCGGCCATGCGGACCAACGTCGAGCTCACGTGCGCCGCCACTCCCGGCTTCGTCGAGTTCGTCGAACGGGGAGAGACCGACAGCGAGCAGGTCCACGTGCTGGCCGAGCGGCTCCTGCACCCCGTTCGCCGGGCCGGCGTCGACACCCTCCTGCTCGGTTGCACCCACTACCCGTTCCTGGCCCGCACGATCGCTGACGTGATGGGCCGGGAGGTGGTGCTGGTCTCCTCCGCCGACGAGACCGCCTTCGAGGTGCGCGCCATCCTGGCCCGTACCGGGCTGGGCCGGCGCACGGCCGGCAAGGGCGCCCACCACTTCGTGTCCTCGGGGGACGTCGACGTGTTCCGCGTCCTCGGGCGCCGCCTGCTCGGTCCCGAGCTCGACCGGGTCGAGCCCCGCTCGTGGCCGACGGCCTGACCCTCACCGTCCTCGGGGCCAGCGGGAGCTACGCCGGTCCCGGACAGGCGTGCAGCGGCTACCTCCTGACGGCGGGCCCGACGCGTGTGTGGCTGGACGCGGGCTCGGGGACCCTGGCCAACCTGCAGCGCCACATTTCCCTGGCCGACCTCGACGCCATCGTGCTGTCCCACGAGCATCCCGATCACTGGACCGACGTCCAGGGCTTTGCCGTGGCCAGTCACTACGTCCTCCACCTCCCGCCGATCCCGGTGTTCGCCCCCAAGGGGCTGCGGGCCCGTCTGCTCGCGCCCGCCGACGCCTTCGTATGGCACGTGGTGGCCGACGGCTCCGGAGTGGAGATAGGTGCCCTCCGGCTCACCTTCCGCCGCACCGACCACGGCCCCGAGACATTGGCGGTGCGCGTGGACGGGGCGGGACGGTCCCTCGGTTACTCTGCCGACACGGGCCCGGGCTGGTCGCTGACGGCACTCGGTCCCGGTCTCGACCTGGCCCTGTGTGAGGCCACGTATCTGGAGGAGCTGCCCGATGGGGCCAGACACATGACGGCGCGCCAGGCGGGTGAGATGGCGCGGGAGGCGGGGGCGGATGCTCTCGTGATCACGCATCTGCAGCCGACGGTCGATCCCGCTGCCGCCCGGACCGCGGCCGAGGCCGCCTTCGGCGCGCCGGTCGAGGTGGCGGCGGCGGGACTGGTCAGGGTGGTATGACCGGGACCAGGCGCGACGGACGCGGGCCCGAGGACCTGCGTCCGTCCTCGTTCACGCGCGACTACACCGAGTTTGCCGCCGGCTCGGTGCTGGTGACGATGGGGCGCACCCGCGTGCTTTGCACCGCCTCGGTGGACGACCGGGTCCCCCCCTGGTTGCGCGGCACCGGCAAGGGCTGGGTGACGGCCGAGTACTCGATGCTGCCGGGGTCGAGCCCGGAGCGGGTCGACCGCGAGGCGGCGCGGGGGAAGCAGTCGGGCCGGACCCAGGAGATCCAGCGTCTCATCGGCCGCTCGGTGCGGGCCGTCACCGACCTCAAGCTCATGCCGGAGCTGCAGATAATCGTGGACTGCGACGTGCTCCAGGCCGACGGCGGGACGCGCACAGCGTCGATCTGTGGGGCCTGGATAGCCCTGCACGACGCCCTAACCCGGCTGATGCACGGTGGCCGGCTCACCGCCCACCCGATACGCGAGGGGTTGGCGGCGGTGTCGGTCGGCGTCGTCGATGCCATGGCCCTGCTCGACCTCGAGTACTCCGAAGACTCGCGTGCCGAGGTGGACATGAACGTGGTCATGACCAGCACGGGCCGTTTCGTCGAGGTGCAGGGCACGGCCGAGGGGATGCCTTTCAGCCGGAGCGAGCTGGACGACCTCCTGGGACTGGCCGAGCACGGCTGCGCCGAATTGCTGGAGCTCCAGGCTGCCGTCGTGGCCGAGTCCCCCGTGGCGCGCGCCCGGTCCTGACCTCTTCCCGGCGGAACACGATGCGGGTCGTGCTGGCAACGGCCAACCCCGACAAGGCCAGGGAGATCGCCGCGGTCCTGGACGGCCTGGACCTGGTGCCCCGGCCCGCGGAGGTGCCCGACGTGGAGGAGACCGAGCCCACCCTCGAGGGCAACGCCCGCCTCAAGGCCCACGCCCTGCGCGACGCCACCGGGATGCCGGCGCTGGCCGACGACACCGGCCTGGAGGTCGAGGCCCTCGGGGGCGCGCCCGGGGTGGTGTCGGCCCGCTGGTCGGGGCCGGACGCGACCTACGCCAGCAACGTCGCCAAGCTCCTGCGGGAGATGGACGGCGTCAGCGACCGGCAGGCGCGCTTCCGGACGGTCGTGCACCTGGCGTTCCCGGACGGGCGCGACGTGGTGGCCGAGGGGTCGGTGGACGGAGTGATCACCACCTCGGGCCGGGGGAGCAACGGGTTCGGCTACGACCCGGTGTTCCAACCGGACGAGGCCGGTGGTCGCACTCTGGCCGAGCTCACTCTGGCGGAGAAGAGCGCCCTGTCCCACCGGGCGCGGGCCCTGCGGGCCCTGATGGCGCGCCTCGCCCGCGAATAACGGCTGCGCCTACCAGCCCCGGAGGTCCACCGGCCAGCTCTCGAGCACATCGTCACCGTCGACGATGTGCAGGGTGTCGTGGTAGGCGACGGTGGGATCGACGTGAGCCGGCGTCACCCGGATCCTGTCCCCGACGCGTGCCGGCTGGCCGGGGCCGAAGGTCACGTGCTCGTCGGAGCAGAACCACACCGCCGCCCCGTCGATGGCGGGCGGACCGTGGTCCATGCCGAGCGCCTTGAGGCCACAGTCGGCCACCGCCCACTGCGGGCTGACCGAGATCACCGTGGCCACGACGAACAGCGCCTGACCGAACGGCAGGCCGAGCTTGCCGTACTCGGTGTCCATGAGGGCGTAGGACCCGGCCTGGATCTCGTTGGCCCACGTATTGAGGGCATAGGTCCCGGTTCCCCCGGCCGACACCAGCTCCCCACCCGTCTGCCCGTGGGCGGCCAGCAGCAGCTCCATGCACGGCTTGACGCCCTCGGCCCGCGCCTGCTCCTCGGGCAGGCCGACGATGTGGCCCTCGTAGCCCATGACGCCGCGGACCTCCAGGCGGCGCGACCGGGCCAGCTCCGCCAGCCGGCCGGCGTCGGAGGGGTCGCATCCGCATCGGGGCAGGCCCACGTTCACGTCGATCAGGACCTCGCGCACCCCACCGCGTGCCGCCGCCTCGATCGTCGCCTCCGAGTCCACCGCCAGCGTCACCCGGGCGCCCGTGGCGGCTACCCGTCCCAGCCGGGAGGCGTCCACCACCTCGTTGGCCAGGAGCAGGTCGTCACCCAGCCCGGCGGCGGCCATCCCCTCGACCTCGCCGATGGTGGCGCACGTGAACTTGTCGGCGCCGAGGGCGGCCTGCCGGCGGGCCAGCGTCGTGCACTTGTGGGCCTTGACGTGGGGGCGCAGGCGGGGCGGGGGCAGGGCCTCGGCCATGGTCGCCAGGTTGCGCTCGAGGACGGACGCCTCCGCCACCAGCGCCGGGGTCTGCAGGTCGGTCACGCGCACGCGGGAGTGTCTAGTCGAGCCGGGCATAGGGTGGCCCATGCGCTTCGCGATCAAGACCGCGCCTCAGCACACGACCTGGGGGGACATGCTGGCCGTGTTCCGGGAAGCCGACGGCATCGACCTGTTCGAGTCGGGCTGGACCTTCGACCACTTCTACCCGATCCGGGGGGACACCGACGGGCCCTGTCTCGAGGGTTGGATCACCCTGACCGCCCTGGCCCAGGCCACCAGCCGCCTCCGCCTCGGGGTGCTCGTGACCGGGATCCACTACCGGCACCCGGCCATGCTGGCCAACATGGCGGCCACCCTCGACATCGTCTCGGAGGGACGGCTGGAGATCGGGATCGGAGCGGGCTGGAACGAGCAGGAGTCCGGCGCCTACGGCATCCCCCTGGGCACCCCCCGCGAGCGCAGTGACCGCTTCGAGGAGGCGTGCGAGGTGCTGGTCGGCCTCCTCAGTCAGGAGACGACCGACTTCGCGGGCCGCTACTACACGCTCACCTCGGCCCGGTGTGAGCCCAAGGCGGTCCAGCGCCCCCACCCGCCGATCTGCATCGGGGGCAGCGGGGAGCGCCGCACCCTCCGGACCGCGGCCCGGTGGGCCCAGCACTGGAACTTCCTCGGCGGCCCGCCGGCCGACTTCCGGCGCAAGAAGGAGGTGCTCGAGGAGCACTGCGCCGCCGTCGGCCGGGACCCCTCGGAGATCCTCCTGTCGAGCCACCTCATGTTCGACCCCGACCGGGGCCCGGACGCCACCGCCGAGTCGGCCTCCGCCATGGGGGAAGCGGGTGTCGAGCTCGGCATCGTCTACCTCCCGCCCCCGCTGGACCCCTCGGTCCTCGAGCCTCTGGCGAAGGCCCTGGAGCCCCTTACCGCCTGAGCGCCATCCGCCCCTTCCCGAGGGGGCGGTGCCTCGGTACCGTTGGCCGCATGGGACTCATGGACAAGGTGAAAGAGCAGGCCGAGAAGGCCAAGGGCGGGGCCACCACGCTCAAGGCCAAGGTCGAGGAGCGGGTCGACGACGTCCAGGCCAAGCGGAAGTCCGACGACCTCCTGACCGACCTGGGCCGGGTCGTGTACGGCCAGCGGACGAACCGCCCCACGGCCGGGGCCGACGCCGAGGTCGAGCGCCTGGTCGGCGAGCTCCGCAAGCTCGAGGACGAAGGGGCCAAGATCCTCTCCTGACCCGCCCCCGGCCCTCAGGTCGCGGGGCCCTCGGCTGCCGGCATCGGGTGAACGACGCGCCACCGGCGGTCGCGGGGCAGCCGCGTCCGTGACGGGGTGGCGGAGGGGACGCTGGCCTCGGCGCTGAGCCAGCCGCGCCTGCGGAAGAAGATCATCAGGACTATGACGGTGACGACCTGTGAGCCGATGCCCGCCGCCAGGAACACCGGGAGGCTGGAGAGCTTGTCCACCAGCCAGCCGAAGTTCTGCCCGAAGAACCCGGTCAGGAAGCTCATCGGCAGGAACACCGTGGCGATGATCGTCAGCTGCTTCATGACGACGTTCAGCCGGTTCGACACCGTGGACAGGTGGGTGTCCAGCGCTCCGCTGAGCAGGTCCCGGTAGCTGTCGACCAGGTCGCTGATCCGGATCATGTGGTCGTACAGGTCGCGGAAGTAGCGCTCGGCGTCGGGGGTCATTCCGGCCAGCTCGCTCCCCCCGGCCAGGAGGGTGGCGAACATGTCCCTCTCCGGAGTGACCACCTTGCGCAGGGCGATCAGCGACCGCTTCATGTCGAACAGCCGCCCCATCTGCTGCTCGGTGGGCTGTTGGAGGATCTCGTCCTCGAGCTCGTCGATGTGGTCGTCGAAGCGGTCCAGGACGGGGAAGTAGCTGTCGACCAGGGTGTCGAGGACGCGGTAGAGGATCATCACGTGATCGTGATCGGGCCGGGGCCCGCCGGCGCCCCGGCGGAGGCGCTGGCACAGGTCCGCCAGGTCGGGGCAGGGGTCCTGGTGGATGGTCACGAGGTAGTTGGCGTTGTAGAAGCAGTGGACCTCGGTCAGCTGCCCCTGTCCGGTGGCGCCGAAGACAACCAGCAGCGAGAAGTCGTCGTAGGTGTCGATCTTGGGCCGCTGGCCGAAGTGCTCGGCGTCCTCCACGGCCAGGGGGTGGAAGCTGAAGGTGTCCCGCAGGAGATCCACGCCGGCGGAGTCGAGGTCGGACAGGTTCAGCCAGAACCGGGCCGACGAGTCGATCAGCTGCTTCACCGCCGGCGCCGTGACCTCGTGCTCGGTGCCGTCGACCGTTATCAGGTGGCCATTCATCGGCCCATTCTCCCGGTCCCACCCGATCGGGGCCACTCCCGGAGAGGTGTGTGCCGCCGGGGGCGCCGCGCCGGGGGACGGATCGGCTCAGTAGTCGCGGCTGGGCTGGCCGAACGACACTGACTGCTGCGACGAGGCGGGGCTCGTCCACAGATTTCGGGTGCCCTCCACCTCGTAGTAGTACGTCCGCGGCGTGTAGGCGACGGCCACGCCGGATGGGCTGGCGTCTGTCGTGATCGCGGCACCCGTCGCGCCTGTGGTCAGGTTGACCGGAACGACGCTGGGCCCGTTGGCGTTGGTGACGTAGCCCCAGCAGGCGTTGGGGGTGAGGGCAATGCCAGCCAAGGAGGCCCCAGCGACGGTGATGGTGGTTCCGAGCGTGAGCCCGGGAAGGGCTACCGGGACGATCTTGGTCTGCCCGACCACCCACGCCGTCGTGCCGTCCGGCGTGACGGCCACGTCGGACGGGGTGAATCCCACGTTCACCGATCCGGTGAAGGTCCCGTCCGAGAGCCGGAGC
>DASUHN010000242.1 GCA_036273495.1 Acidimicrobiales bacterium
ACAGCCAGGCGCGGAACGAGTTGGCGTCCCCGCGGAAGGTGCCGGCCCGGTCGAGGGCCCGGAGGAAGGTCTCGGAGAGAGCTTCGGCGACGTCATCGCGGTCCCGCAGGCGCAGTACCAGGAAGCCGGTCAGGGCCTTGGCATAGGCCTGATAGGCGGCTTCCCACGCCCAGCGCTCTCCTCTCCTCGTCGCCTCGACGATCTCGTCGTCGAGCGGGGCGGGAGCCTCCGCCCTGGTAGGAGGACGGAGTGGGACAACCGGCGTCACAGTCGGCGGATCGTCCTCCATCACCACATAGGGTTCCGGCGGCTCGGGGCGGGCCACCGCCGGGGCGGCCGAGGGCAGCCTCTCGATCGGGGATCCAGTGATCGGAGGTCCCCCTTCCGGCACTAGAGGACGCCCCCGACGCCGGGCGGGGACGTCACCCCGATCCGCCGCCGGGGCAATACAACTCTATTGCCGCAATCGGCCTGAACGGCCCCCAACTCCGGTCCCTCCGTCAAAATCTGGTCTGCGGACCAGCATCGGCGGGTCCGGACCCCTCCTGAGCCGATGCCCGGGCCCGGGCTGCCAGTTTCAGGTATTGCGGCACGGGAGCGGCCACGAACGCCTCGGCGTAGCCCTGACCCATCAGCCCGTGAACCGACCGGTAGCGGGACAGGCCCAGCAGCGCCCCGAGGTCGAAGGCCAGGTGGGCGGTGGAGTGGGCGGCCACGGCCGCCCGCTTCGCCCCGATGGCGGGTGTGATGTCCACCAGCCGGTTGGCCGGCAGCGGCGTCCACGTCTCGAAACCCCAGACCTCCACCTTAGGGTCTATACCCGCCTGAGAGAGAGCAACCGTGCACGCTTCGTGGTCGGGGTGGCCGTCGGCGAACCACGGAAGGAAGACAGCCTCAGGGCGGAGCTCCCCCGCCGCCGCCCCGATCTCCCCCGCCAGCAGGTCGGTGGCCCCGGACAGGCTGCCGTCGGGGTGTTCGAGGAAGCGGGGGGTGGCCCCCAGGAGGCGGCAGGCGGCCCTGGCCTCGCTCCGCCGGCGGGCGGAGACCTCCTCCGGGGCGTCGGGGGCGCCGATGGTGGCCTCCCCGCTGGTGGCGAAGAGGACGGTGACGGTGGCCCCGGCGTCGGCCAGCAACCGGATCGTCCCCCCGGCCCCCACGCTCTCGTCGTCGGGGTGGGGGGCGACGACCAGGACCGACCGGAACCCGGGCACTCCGACGAGGGGGCGATCACCGACGAGGGACCGGACGGCCAGCAGCGCCGGCCACGCCCGCGCCGGCACCACGGGCTTGGCCCGGGCGACGGACCTCCTCAGCCATCGGGGCAGGCGCACACCACCAAGCGTGACACCTCGGCACCGCCTCGCGCGCGCTCCCGCCGCCCGGCTGAGATATAGCGGATACGCTATAATGAAGAAGGTGAACGACACGGGCCGCATGCTGAGGGAGGCCAGGCTGAAGCGCGGCTGGTCGCAGGCCCGGCTCGGAAGGAGCGCCGGGTTGGCGCAGTCGGTCATCTCGGCTTACGAGTCCGGAGCGCGGGAACCCTCGGTGGCCGCGATGCGGAGGCTCGCTCGCGCCATGGACCTGGACCTGGCCCTCGTCCCGCGGCTTCAGCCAGGACCCGACCCGAGGACGAGTGCCCGCCAGCTGGAAGACGTTCTTGAGCTGGCCGAGACCATGCACCTCGCTCCGCCGAAGGCGCCCCTCCGCTACCCGGTCCTGGGCCGCCCCACCTGACGATCCAGCCAGGGGTCAGAGCGCGGCCGGGTCCACCTCGTCCCGGGGCTTGTTGAGGGTCACCACGAGGTCGGCCACCAGCCCCAACAGGCCGAGGGCCACGCCGACGAGCAGCAGGACGATCGTGTCGGCGGCCACGTGGAAGCTGTTGGCCACCAGGTCGTAGGCCAGCTTGCCGACCCCGGCCACCAGCAAGAGAAGACTGGGCGGCATGAAGACGCGGAGTGGGTTGTAGACGAGCACCATCCTCACGATCTGGAGGAGGTACCGCCGGGTGTCCACCCACCAGTGGAACTTCGAGCGGCCGGCGCGGGGGAAGTAGTCGATCGGCACGTACCGGACGGAGTAACCGTTGGCCAGGAAGGCCATGGTGATCGTCGTCACGCACGAGAAGCCCCGGGGCAGCAGGTAGAGGTACTGCAGGGCCACGTCCCGGCGGA
>DASUHN010000243.1 GCA_036273495.1 Acidimicrobiales bacterium
TCCGAGATCGGGTTCGAAACGGCGGGGTTCGTCGGCATCCTCCGGGTCGGCGGGGCGCCCCTGTCGGCCCGGGCGGCGCGGGAGCTCGACGGCCTCCTCGAGGAGCTGGAGGCGGACCGGTCGCTGCGGGTGCTCGTGCTCGACAGCGCCGGTCCCGACTTCTGCCCCGGGGCGGGCGCCGACCTCGACCCGCGGGGCGGCGGCGTCGACCCCCCCGGCCGTATGGAGGCGCTGCGGGTTCCGGTCGTCGCCGCCATCGGCGGGAGGTGCGCCTCCGTCGGCACCGAGCTCGTCCTGGCCGCCGACGTCCGGGTGGCGGCGCCCGCCGCCGCCATCTCGCTGGGGGACGTCGCCGGCGGCGGGTTCCCCCGCTGGGGCGGGATCCAGCGCCTGGCCCGGGCGGCCGGAACGAGCCTGGCCACGGCCATGGTGCTGCTGGGCCGGGAGGTGACCGGGGCCGAGGCCCACCAGGCCGGCCTGGTCCATGAGCTGGCCGACAACCCGTCCGATCGCTCCCGGGAGGTGGCCACCACCCTGGCCGAGCGGGGCCCGCTGGCCCTGGAGTACGCCAAGGAGGCGGTCCGCCGGGGGGCGGAGCTGCCCCTGCACGACGCCCTGCGCCTCGAGGCCGACTTCAACCACCTCCTGGCCGGCTCGCAGGACCGGGCCGAGGGGCTGGCCGCCTTCTTCGACAAGCGCCCGCCCCGCTTCGAGGGCCGGTGATGGCGGCTGGGCCGCTCGCCGGTGTCTCCGTCGAGAGCCCCGGGGACCCGGCCGGCACCGCGCAGCAGGTGGCCGCCTGGCTGCTGGTGACGCTCGGCGCCGAGGTGGCCCCGGGAGGTCGGGCCGCCGACGTGGCCCTCCCTCCTCCCGATCGGCCGGTGCCCGACCTGCCCGGGGTCCCCGAGGGCACGCTCTCCTACGCGGTCGGCGTGACGATGGCGGGAGCGGCCCTGGCGTCGCTCCTCGGGGCCGCCCCGGTGGAGGTCCGGCAGGCCGACGTGGCCCTCCAGCTCTGCCTGCCCCAGGTGATGGCGGCGGCCTACGCCAGCCCCACCTGGCCCGTTCCCCCCGAG
Source organism: Acidimicrobiales bacterium (assembly GCA_036273495.1). Lineage (NCBI taxonomy): Bacteria > Bacillati > Actinomycetota > Acidimicrobiia > Acidimicrobiales > Acidimicrobiales bacterium. The sequence goes on from DASUHN010000243.1 coordinate 1,077, forward strand.
CCCCTCGACCTCGGCGGCGGCCGGGGGTGGCTCTCCCTGGAGCTCGGCGCCCCCGGGGAGCGGGACCGGTTCGGGACCTTCCTGGCCGGCGTCTCCGCGGAAACGTCCGCCGCCGAGGTTGCCCGGGCCGCCCAGGAGTGGCGGCTGGCGGTGGGCGACTACCGGCCCCGGTCGGCCCCGCCTCCGGGACGGCCCGGACCCGGACCCGTCCGCCTCGTCGGGGCGGCCGGGCGCGCCGGCACCCCCGCTCCCGCCGCCGCGAGGTCGGGCGGCCCCCCGCTGGCCGGGGTGACCGTCTGTGACCTCACCGCGATGTGGGCCGGGCCTCTCTGCACCTGGCTGCTGGGCCGCCTGGGGGCGACGGTCTGGAAGGTCGAGCCCGAGGTCCGCCCCGACGGGCTGCGGGCCCTCGACGGGCGGGGCGTGCACCCGGACGGTCGCAGCACCGCCCCCGGCACCGACTCCGGGCTCTTCCAGGCCCTCAACTCCGGAAAGCGCCGGATGCCGCTGGACCTCCGGGACCCCGCCCACCGCCGCCGCTTCCACGAGCTGGTCGGTGCATCGGATCTGGTCGTCGACTCCTTCTCCCCCCGGGTCATGCCGAACCTGGGGCTCACCCGGGACGTCCTCACCGACGGCGACCCGAGCCGGCTCACCCTCTCGATCCCCGCCTTCCCCCCGGGCCCGATGCGTGACTGGGTGGCCTACGGGACGGGGGTGCACGCCGTGTCCGGGCTGGGCCAGACCCCGGCGGGCTCCTCCCGGCCCTACGCCTCCCCCGCCGTCACCTACCCCGACCCCCTGGCCGGGCTGACCGCCGCCACCGCCGCTCTGGCCGGCCTGGTCGGGCGAAGCCGGGACTGGGCGCCCACCCACCTGGAAGTGCCCCTTCAGGCCGCGGTCCTGCCCCTCCTCCATCTCGGCTCCCCGTCGGCCCGCCTGGCCGAGCGGGACCCCGACCTCGGGCCCCGCCTGCTGGCCGAGGCCGGACCCGACGCCATGGCTCCGCTCGACGGGGCCGGACGGGTCCTTCCCCACCCGGTCGGCCCGTTCCCGAGCCCCGCCGTCCCACCCCCGGCGGAGCCGGCGCCGGCGTGGCCGGGGTGCGGCCGGTGAGCACAGTCGAGCTCGAGGTCCGCGACAACGGCGTGGGCGTGGTCCGGCTCAACCGCCCCGACCTCAACATCTACAACCTCGAGATGCGGGAGGACCTGATCGAGGCGTTCCGCGCCGTCAGGGACGTGCCGGCGGTGCGGGCCGTGGTCCTGGCCGCCAACGGGAGGAACTTCTCCGCGGGGGCCGACCTCTCAGAGTTCGGGACGGCGGAGTCGGTGTTCGAGGCCCGCCGCATCCGGTGGTGGCGCGATCCATGGCTGGCCCTGCTGGACTCCCCGAAGCCGAGCGTGGCCGCCCTCCACGGCCATGCCCTCGGCGCCGGCTTCGAGATCGCGCTGATGTGCGACTTCCGGCTGGCCGCGCCCGACACCCGCCTCGGCCTGCCCGAGACCAAGCTCGGCATGCTCCCCTCCGCCGGCGGGAGCCAGACCCTGGCCCGCCTGATCGGACCGGGCCCGGCCCTGCCGGTCGTCCTCGGCGGTGAGACCTTCACCGCCGCCGACGCCCTCCGCATCGGAGTGGTCGACGAGGTGGTGGAGGACGGCCCGGTCGACGGAGCCGCTCTTGCCATGGCGGGCCGCCTGGCCGCTCTCGACCCCGCCCGGGCCGGGGCCGCCAAGCGGGCCCTGCGCGCGGCCGGTGATCTACCCCTCCCGGCCGGCCTCGAGCACGAGCGCCACCTGCTCCACTCGGTCGTCGCGCCCTAGAGGGCTCAGGCGGTCGGCCCGCCGGCCGGCGTCTCCTCCAGAACCCCGTCGGCCAGCAGCTTCTCGGTCTCCTCCTCCGACAGCCCGAGCAGGTCGCGGGCGATCGGGCGGGTGTGCTCCCCAAGCCAGGGGGCGTGGGTGATGACGGGGTCGGTCATGGCGGCGGAGCGGAAGGCGGGGCCCTCGAGGAGCATGTCGCCGACCCCCGGCTGGTGGACCTCCACCGGGTAGCCGCGGGCGAGCAGATGAGGATCGTCGGGCTGGTCGCTGGCGTACATCATCATGCCGGCGGGGACGCCCTCGGCCTGGAGGAGGTGGGTGAGGTCCCGGTCGCTGTGCCCCGCGGTCCAGGCGCTGATGTGCGAGTCGAGCTCGTCGTGGCGGCGGTGCCGGCCTGCGGCGGTGGCGAGGTCGGGATCGGCCGCCCACTCCGGGTTCCCCATGGCCCGGCGGAGGCCGGCCCAGTCGGTGTCGTCGCGGCACGCGATGACGATCCAGCGTTCCTCTCCGGAGCACTGGTAGACGCCCCACGGCGCGCCCCGCTCCCGGCGGTTGCCCTCGGGCTGGACCGAGCCCGGCTCGAGGGCTTCCTTGAGGAAGAAGTGGCTCATCATCCCGAGGACGGTCTCGACCTGGGCCACCTCGACGTGGATGCCGGTGCCGCCCGCCTGGCGGGCCACCAGCCCGGCCAGGGCGCCGACCGCGCACACCCGCCCGGCCAGGTGGTCGGGGAAGATCACCATCGAGCCCGGCGGCATCCCGCCGCCCGGGAAGTTCCACAGCCAGGTCATCCCACCCGGAGGCCGGGTGCTCGGGCCGTAGCCGAGCCACGACGCCCACGGCCCCGACGAGCCCATCAGCTGGCTGCCGACCATCACGATCCCCGGGTTCACGGCGCGCAGGTCCTCGTAACCGAGGCCGAGATCGGCCATGGTGCCGGTGGAGTTGTTCTCGATGACCACGTCGGCCTTGGCGACCAGGCGGCGCACCAGCTCGGCGCCGCGGTCGGTCTTCACGTTGATGCCGAGGCTGCGCTTGGAGCGGCTCGAGGAGGCGAAGGAGGCGCTGATCTCCCCGCCCGACACCAGGCGCATGAAGTCGGGATAGGTGCGGCTCTCGATCTTGATCACGTCGGCGCCGTACTCGGCGAAGAGGCGGCCCGCCTCGACGCCGACCCCGCCGTGGCCGAAGTCGAGAACCAGCATGCCCTCGAACGGAAGGCGGGGCGGGGGCGCGGCTCCTGACGGCTCGGGGCGGGGGTCGGGCCACGACGACTCGATCTCGGCGTCGTGCTCCCCGACCGCGGGCGCCCGCCGGCGGAACCCGGCCCGCTTCCCGTCGACCTCGAAGAAGCCGGACACGATCGGGGCGGTGACCCCGGGGGCCACCTCCTCGTCGACGAACGAGCGCCGGGCCCGGTAGTGCTCGGTCCGCAGCACCTCCCCGGCGGACAGGCACGGGGTCATCACGATCCCCCGCCGCTGCGCCTCGTCGGAGAGCTCGGCCATCCCGTACTTGGAGAACAGCTCGGCGAACATCGGGTCGAGGATGTCGTGCTGGATGCTCATGCGGCCGAGGAGCGTGTCCCAGTGCGGGTCCTGCAGGAACTCGGGCTCCCCCAGCCACTCCCGCATGGCGTGCCACTGCCGGGGGCTCAGGATGACCAGGCGCACGTAGCCGTCGGCGCACGGGTACAGCGGGTACACCGGGCCGTGACCGTTGCGCACCTGGCCGTAGTTGCCGCCGGCGCCCCGAATCGAGCTGTAGTTGGGCAGCGACCAGTCGGTGACCTGGGCCGTGGCCTCCAGGACCGAAACGTCGAGGTGCTGGCCCCGTCCCGTCGACGAGATCTTCTGCCAGTGGGCGGCCAGCACGGCGAAGGCGCCGAAGATCCCCGCCACGTCGTACGCCAGGGCCCCGGGCACCAGCAGGGGGGGAAGGCCGGCGACGCCGGAGCGGAACAGCTCACCGGACAGGGCCACGATCACGTCGTCGGTGGCGGTCCAGTCCCGGTACGGACCGGTCTGGCCGAAGTCGGTGATCGACGCCACCACCAGGTGCGGCAGGCGGGCCGAAACCTCGGCCGGATCGAGCCCGGCCCCCGCCAACGCCCCGGGCCGGGACGTGTCGATCCAGACGTCGGACCGCTCGAGCAGCCCGAGGAGGCGGTCCCGCCCCGCCGCCGAGCTCAGGTCGGCGACGGCGCTGCGCTTGTTGAAGTTGCGCACGGCGAAGTACAGCCCGTGCTCCCCGTGCCGGGGCGGGATGCGCCGGGAGTCACCGCCGCCCGGGCGCTCCACCCGCACGACGTCCGCGCCGAGGTCAGCCAGCATCCGGCCGCACAGCTCCGCCTTCTCGTCGGCAGTGTCGACGACCCGCAACCCGGCCAGGGGCAGGGTCTGCTCAGACAGCGGCGGGGACCTTCCCGGCGTGGAACCGAACGGGCAGGTGCTTGATCCCGCCGATGAAGTTGGAGCGGAGCAGCGCCGGCTTCCCGACGGCCTCCACCTTGGCCACCCGCTTGATCAGCTCGGCGTAGAAGTGCTTGACCTCCATGCGGGCCAGGTTGGAGCCGAGGCAGTGGTGCGGGCCCCCACCCCCGAAGGCGACATGCGGGTTGGGATTGCGGCCCACGTCGAACTTGAACGGGTCCGTGATGACGTCCTCGTCCCGGTTGGCCGACGCGTACCAGATGCTGACCTTCTCCCCCGCCTTCAGCTGGTGGCCCTTGTACTCGATGTCCTCGGTGACGTTGCGCCGGAAGTACATGACGGGTGAGGCCCAGCGGATGATCTCCTCGACGGCGGTGTCGACGAGCTCGGGGTGGGCCACCAGGCGGTCGTACTGGTCGGGATTCTCGAGGAAGGCGTTCATCCCGTGGGAGATGGCGTTGCGGGTCGTCTCGTTGCCCGCCACGGCCAGCAGCAGGAAGAACAGGTTGAAGTCCATCTCGGTCAGCTGGTCCCCGTCGACGTCGGCCGACAGCAGCTTGCTGATGATGTCGTCGCGCGGCTCGGCCCGGCGCTTCTCGGCCAGCTGCTGGGCGTAGAGGAACATCTCGACGAAGGCGGCCTGCACCTCCTCCTGGTCGACGATGTACTCGGGGTCCTCGCTCCCGATCATCCGGTTGGACCACTCGAAGATCTTGTGGCGGTCCTCGTGGGGCACACCCATGAGCTCGGCGATCACGATCAGCGGCAGCTCGGAGGCCATGTCGACGACGAAGTCGACCTCACCCTTGGCCAGGCCCTCCTCGACGATGGTGGCCGACACCTCGCGGATGTGGTCCTCGAGCATCCCGATCATGCGGGGGGTGAATCCCCGGTTCACCAGCTTGCGGTAGCGGGTGTGGGGCGGGGGGTCCATGGTGAGCATGAGGTTGCCGCCCTCCTGCGCCCGCTGGGCCTCCATCTGCTCGGCCGTGGGATCCTCGAGGCCGACCACCCCGCCGCGGCCCTGGTCGGACGAGAAGTGCTTGGCGTCCCGACCGATGGCCACCACGTCGTCGTGCTTGGTGAACACCCAGAACCCGGGCCCGTCCGGCTCGGGATGCCGGTAGATCGGGGCGTTCTTCCGGAGATAGGTGAACCAGTCGTGCGGCACACCGTCGGTGAAGCGGTCCCGGTCCAGCAGGTTGATGTCGCTCAGCTCCATGGTTCCCCTCCTCGAGCGTCGTGGATCAGACGGGCTCGGCGGCCATCCGGGCGCCGATCCGAAGAAGCTGCTCGGTGCTCCCCCCGAGCATGAACTCCAGCTGCTTTCCCCAGATGAAGTAGCGGTGGGTGGTGTGCTCCACCGCCACCCCCATCCCACCGTGCAGGTGGACGGCGGCGTGGGCCACGCGGTGGCCGGTTTCCGCCGCCCAGAACTTGGCCACCTCGACCTCGGTGGCCGCGGACAGGCCGGCTTTGAGCCGCCACGCCGCCTGCCAGAGGGTGAGGCGCAGGGCCTCCACGTCGATGTAGCAGTCGGCGCAGCGGTGGCCCACGGCCTGGAAGGTGGCGATGGGCCTCTCGAACTGCACCCGGGTCTTGGTGTACTCGGCGGTCTCCCGCAGGGCCTCCTCGCACACCCCGAGCTGCATGGCGCACAGTCCGATGGTGGCCCGCTCGTCCAGCCACTCGAGGATGCGCGGCCCGTCCCCCACCGAGCCGAGCACGGCCGAGGCCGGCACCCGGGCATCGGTGAGCTCGACGTAGCCGGTGGTGTCGCGGTTGGTCGTGCGCTGGCGGGCCACCGAGACCCCGGGCCCGGTCGGCTCCACCAGGAAGATCACCGGGCTCCCGTCGAGCGTCGCCGGCACCAGGATCACCTGGGCCAGGGTCCCGGCGGGCACCGCCGTCTTGGTCCCGTTGAGCCGGAAGCCGTCTCCGTCGCGCGCCGCCGTCGTGGTCGGCCGCAGCACGTCGGGGTTGACCGGCTCCCGCAGGGCGGCGGTGAGGATCTTGGCCCCCTCGGCGGCGGGCCGAGCCCACTCCTCCTTCTGCTGCGGCGTGCCGAACTCGGCGATGGGCGCCGCCCCCAGCACGATCGAGGCCCAGACCGGGACCGGCGCCAGGCGCTTGCCCACCTCCTCGAGGACCAGGCACTGCTCGACCACGCCGTAGCCGCCACCGCCGACGTCGTCGGGCAGGGCTATGCCGAGCAGTCCCGCCTCGGCCAGGGTGCGCCACAGCTCGGGGTCGAAGCGGTCGGTGCCGGCCTCGGTCTCGCGCAGCAGGTCCACGGTGACCTTGTCGGTGAGGATGCGCCGGGCCAGCCCGGCGATCTCCTCCTGCTCCTCGGTGAAGCTGAAGTCCATCGCTCTACTCCGGGTCTAGCGCGGGGCGCGGGGCATGCCGAGGGCCACCATCGAGATGATGTCCCGCTGGATCTCGTTGGTCCCCCCGCCGAAGGTGAGGATCAGGGCGCCGCGGTAGGCGCGCTCGATCCGGCCGCGCACCACGGCGCCGGGAGAGCCCTGGGTGATGTAGGCGTCGTCCCCCATGCAGTCCATCAGCAGGCGGTAGGCCTCGGTGTAGAACTCGGTGCCGAACACCTTGGTGGCGGAGGCGTCGGCGGGGCTCACGCCCTTGTCGACGCCCCAGGCGATCTTCCAGTTGATCAGCTTGAGGAACTCGACCTTGGCGTGGACCCGGGCCAGGTTGAGGCGCACCCACTCCTGGTCGATGACCCGGCGCCCGTCGGGGAGCTTGGTCTGCTGGGCCCAGCGCCGCACGTCCTCGAGGGAGGTCTGCACGCCGGCCGCCGAGCACAGCGCCACCCGCTCCCGGTTGAGCTGGCCCGTGATCAGGCGCCAGCCGCTGTTCTCGTCGCCGACGAGGGCGGTGGTCGGCACCCGGACGTCCTCGTAGAAGGTCTGGCTGGTGGTGGCGCCGGTGACCGTGGGCACGGGCGTCCACTTGAACCCGGCGCTGTCGGTCGGCACGAGGAAGACCGACAGGCCCTTGTGGCGGGGGGCGTCAGGGTCGGTCCGGGCCGCCAGCCACACGTAGTCGGCGTGCTCGATGAGGCTGGTCCACATCTTCTGGCCGTTGATGATGTACTCGTCCCCGTCGCGCACCGCCCGGGTGCGCAGGCGGGCCAGGTCGGTGCCGGCGTCGGGCTCGGAGTAGCCGATGGCGAAGTGCATCTCCCCCGTCAGGATCTTCGGCAGGAAGAACCTGCGCTGCTCGTCGGTGCCGTACTCCATGATCGTCGGCCCGACGGTGTTGATGGTGAGGAACGGGACGGGGGCCCCGGCGCGCGACGCCTCGTCGGTGAAGATCAGCTGCTCCATCATGGAGCGGTTCTGGCCGCCGTACTCGGTGGGCCAGCCGATCCCCAGCCAGCCGTCCTTGCCCATCTGGCGCACCAGGTCCCGGTAGGCGCTGCCGCCTCCGTACTCCCCGTCCCCCGAGGACATGCGCTGCTGCACTTCCTCGGTCATGAGGTTGGAGAAGTACTCCCGGAGCTCCCGGCGGAGCGCCTCCTGCTCCTCGTTGTAGACGATCTGCACGGCCCCTCCACGCGCGGTGAAACGTGTTCTCATTTCTACCACGCCCGGCGAGGAGCCTGTCGAGCCCCCCGCCCGCCCCGCCTCAGTCCTCGAGGGTGATGGCCGCCTTGGGGCAGCTGCGCACCGCCTCCTCGAGACGGGAGCGGAGCGCCTCGGGGGGGTTCTCGTCGAGGATGTAGAGGAAGTCGTCGTCGCGGACCTCGAACACCTCGGGCACCAGGCCCATGCAGACGGCGTTGCTCTCGCAGACGTCGTAGTCCACCTTCACACGCACAGCTCGTGGCCTCCTCGCCTCATCCGACGGCTCCCGCCGCCCGGAGCTTCTCTATCTCACCCGGATCCAGACCCGCCCACTCTGCCAGGACTTCGTCGGTGTGCTGGCCGGCGGCGGGCGGGGGGCGCCGGACGGCCCCGGGGGTCACCGACAGCCGGGGCGCGGGGGCGGGCTGCACCACCCCGTCCAGCTCGGGGAACCCCGACCGGGCGGCGTTGTGGGGATGGGTGTCGACCTCGTCCAGCCCCAGCACCGGGGAGAAGCAGGCGTCGCTGCCCTCCAGCGCCGCGCACCACTCGTCCCGGGTGCGCTGCCGGAACACCTCGGCGAAGCGGGCCCTCGTCTCCTCCCACCCCTCCTGGTCCATCTGGGGCCGCAGGTCGGCCGGGTCGAGGCCGAGGCGGCGCACCAGCTCGGCGAAGAACTGCGGCTCGATGGCCCCCACCGACACCCACTTGCCGTCGGCGGTCTCGTAGGCGTCGTAGAAGGGGGCGCCGGAGTCGAGCAGGTTGGTGCCCCGCTCCCCCCATACGGACCCCTCCGCCCCCCGCCGGCGCCCGCCGAAGAACGGCAGCATCAACAGGGCGCTCCCGTCGATCATCGCCGCGTCGACGACCTGGCCCCGCCCGGTGGCCCGGGCCTCGAGCAGGCCGCACAGGAGGCCGAAGGCCAGCAGCATCCCCCCGCCCCCGAAGTCCCCGATCAGGTTGAGCGGCGGGGTGGGGGGCTGGTCCCGCCGCCCGATCCGGCCCAGAACCCCGGCCAGGGCGACGTAGTTGATGTCGTGGCCGGCGGCGCGGGCCAGCGGGCCGTCCTGGCCGAAGCCGGTGATCCTCCCGTACACCAGGGCGGGGTTGCGCTCCAGGCAGACGTCGGGGCCGAGGCCGAGGCGCTCCATCACCCCGGGTCGGAAGCCCTCGATCAGCAGGTCGGCGCCGTCGACCAGCCGCAGGACCGTCTCGACCCCGTCGGGATTCTTGAGGTCGGCGGCCAGAGAGCGCCGCCCCCGCCCGAGGAGCTGGCCACCGGGGTCAACCCCCACAGCCTGCCGGCGGTCGACGCGGACCACGTCGGCTCCCATGTCGGCCAGCAGGCAACCGGCGAACGGCCCCGGCGCCAGGCTGGCGATCTCCACCACCCGCACCCCCCGGAGGGGACCCTCGTCGGCCACGGCGCCCACACTACGGCCGAGGCTCAGGCGGGCTCCCGGGGATCGAGCAGCAGGTGACAGGCCTCGTCCAGGGCCTCGTAGACCTCGCCGATGGTGGCCTGGCCACTGACCCAGCCGAGCAGGGCCGAGTGCCACACGTGGTTCAACACGTTGACCATCCCCCGGGCCACGGCCGGCTCCAGCGGCTCCATGACCCCCATCAGCATGCGGGCGATCAGCTGCGAGGCCTGCCGCTGGGGCTGGAGGGCGCTGGCGTCACTGGACGACACGGTGGTGAGCACCGCCGCGGCCAGGTTGGGGTTGCGCTCGAAGGCCCGGGTGGCCCGGTGCAGGAAGTCGTTGGCCCGCTCCGCCATCGTTTCCCCCCGCAGGGGCCGGGTGGTGATCCGGGGCTCCAGCCGGGCGGCCCAGTGGCCCCAGGCCGCCGCCAGCAGCTGGTCCTTCGAGGCGAAGTACCGGTAGAGCGTGCCCAGGGCCACGTCGGCCTGGGACGCCACGTCGCGCATCTGGACCGCCTCGTATCCCCCCTCGGAGGCCAGCTCGACGGCGGTCTCCAGGATGCGCTCGCGCCGCTCGAGCTGCCGGCTGGTGAGCGCCGTCTCGGGGCCGGCGGAGGTGGCGGAGGTGGTCTCGGTGGGGGCGGGGTCCATGGGCGGCGTCGTGGGTCGGTCAGGGCTCGTAGAACCTGTTCCCGGGCGGCCCCATCGTGTCATCGTCGGGCCCCGGCCAAGAAGTTGCTGACTGCAAGCAAATAGCTGCTACCCTGCCGGGGTGCCCGGCTCCCGCCCCCGCCCGGGCTGCGACGACGCCCTGGCCGAGGTCGAGCGCGCCCTCACCCGTCTGCTGCGCCAGATGACCCGCCCCGCCTTCTACCGGTGGCTGGCCGCCGCCGGCGGGGTCCACCTCGACCGGGCCGACTACGGGGTGCTGGTGCGCATCGACGAGGCCGCCCCGGTGCGGATGACCGACCTGGCCGAGTCGCTCGGCATCGACATCTCCACCGTCAGCCGCCACGTCCGGGGCCTCGAGCGCTCGGGCCTGGTCCAGCGCACCGGCGACCCCGACGACCAGCGGGCGTCGCGCCTGAGCCTCTCCGAGGAGGGCCAGGACGTGCTGCGGCGGGTCCGCCGCACCCGGCAGGAGGCCATGCGCCGGCTGCTGGCCGAGTGGAGCGAGGCCGACCGGGCCCAGCTGGCCCAGCTGATCGTGCGGCTGTCCGACGAGATGGACAGCCTCGGCCAGGTCGTGTCGTCGTCGGCCGACACCCGCGCCCCGGTGACCTCGGGCAGCGGCCGATGACCACCACCGACACCCGCCCCGGCACCCCCATCGGGGGGACGAGCCTGGCCCAGCAACAGGGCTTCTCCCACCGCCGGATCATGATCATCTACAGCGGCCTGATGCTGGGCATGCTGCTGGCCGCCCTCGACCAGACGATCATCTCCACCGCCCTGCCCACGATCGTCGGGGACCTCGGCGGCCTCAACCACCTGTCATGGGTGGTGACGTCCTATCTCGTCACGTCGACGTGCTCGACGCTCCTGTGGGGGAAGCTCGGGGACCTCTACGGCCGCAAGGTGGTGTTCCAGGCCGCCATCGTCATCTTCCTGATCGGCTCGGCCCTGTCCGGGCTGTCGAACACCATGATCATGCTGATCGTGTTCCGCGGCGTGCAGGGACTGGGCGCCGGCGGCCTGATGGCCCTGACCTTCGCCATCATCGGGGACATCCTCTCCCCCCGGCAGCGGGGCCGCTACCAGGGCTACATGATGGCGGTGTTCTCGCTCGCCAGCGTGGCCGGGCCGGCGCTCGGAGGCTGGCTCACCCAGAGCTACTCCTGGCGGTGGTGCTTCTACGTGAACGTGCCGGTCGGGATCATCGCCCTGGTGGTCACCAGCACCGTCCTCAACCTGCCGTTCCGGAAGGTGCGCCACAAGGTCGACTACGGCGGCGCCGCCCTGCAGGTCGGCGCGGTGGGAACGATCCTGCTGGTGACGGTGTGGGGCGGCGTGTCCTACGGCTGGACCTCACCGCAGATCCTGGGCCTGATCCTCCTCGGAGCGCTGCTCGTCGTCCTCTTCCTGCTCCAGGAGCGCAGGGCCGAGGAACCGGTGCTCCCCCTGCGCCTGTTCCGGAACTCGGTGTTCAACTGCACCAACGTCGCCGGGTTCCTGGCCGGCATGGCCATGTTCGGCGGCACCGTCTACATGCCGCTGTTCCTCCAGTTGGTGAGCGGGGTCTCACCGGTGCTCTCGGGCCTCCTCGTGCTCCCGATGATGCTCGGGGTGACCTTCAGCTCGATCACCACCGGACGGCTCATCACGCGTACCGGGCGGTACAAGCGCTGGCCGATCATCGGATCGATCCTCATGCCGACCGGGATGTACCTGCTGTCGTTCATGACCGCGGCCACCCCCCGCTGGCAGGCCGGGCTGTTCATGATGGTGCTCGGCCTCGGCATGGGCATGATCATGCCGGTGCTGATCGTGGCCATCCAGAACGCGACCAGGCAGGAGGACCTCGGCACCGCCACCTCCTCCAACACCTTCTTCCGGTCGATGGGCAGCTCGTTCGGAGTGGCGGTCTTCGGCACGATCATGAACGCCCGCCTCAAGTTCTGGTTCCCCAAGCTGGTTCCGAACCTCGGCCACCTCAACCTGTCGGCCACGTCGGTGGCCTTCAGCCCCACCGCCGTGCACAAGCTGCCGGCGCCGGTGCGCAACGGGATCGTGACCGCCTTTGCCCATTCGCTGCACACCGTGTTCCTCTGGGCGGCGCCCATCGCCCTGCTCACCCTGCCGGCCATCCTGCTCATGAAGGAGCTCCCGCTGCGGACCGAGGCGTACATCAGCGACGCCGAGGCCGCCGAGCTGGGCGGGGCCCCGGAGCCGATGCCG
>DASUHN010000244.1 GCA_036273495.1 Acidimicrobiales bacterium
CCGGGACCGCCTCCTCATCGGCCGGCGTGAGGCCTCCAACGCCCTGCTGCCCGAGGAGAGCCATGCCGTGGCCGTCCACGAAGCCGGCCACGCCCTTGTCGCCGCGCTGTCCGAACACGCTGACCCCGTGGCCAAGATCACCATCCTGCCCCGGGGCGCCGCCCTCGGGGTCACCGAGCAGCTGCCCACCACCGAGCGCCACCTCTACCCCGTGAGCTACCTCACCGACTCCCTGGCCGTGCGCCTCGGAGGCCGCGCCGCCGAGGTGATCGTTTTGGGTGAGGCCTCGACCGGGGCCGCCAACGACCTGGCGGGGGCCACCGATCTGGCCACGCGCATGGTGAGGGAGTGGGGACTCTCCGCCGAGGTCGGGCCCATCGGCTACGGGCCGGACGGTCCGAGCCGCGACAATCCCTTCGCCGGGCGTTCCTACGCCGAGGCGACCCAGCGCAGCATCGACACCGAGGTGGCGCGCCTGCTGAGGGAAGCCGAGGCCAGCGCCGCCGCCCTGTTGCGTGAGCACCTCGACAAGCTCGGCCGGCTCACCGACCTGTTGATAGAGCGCGAGACCATCGACGGATCGGAGCTGGCCGCGATCGTCGGGATGACGGAAGGTGTGCCTGTGGAGGGGCTGTCCATAGTCCCTCGGGCGGTCGCGATGGCCGCGACGTCTGCCCCGGACGACATGAACCGGGGGACACTCCCGGCCGCCACCAGCCCTCGTCCCGACCGCCCTGTCGTGCGGCTCCCATGAGCGGACGGGATCAGACGAACTACTCCAGGAAGCAAAACGAGGAAGGCATGACCGAATCCAGTGAATTCACCATCGGAAGCGAAGTCTCCTGCATCGACGGCACCTGCGGGGAGTTGAGGCGGGTGGTAGTCGATCCGATTGCCCGGACACTCACCCATCTCGTAGTCGAAGCAAAGCATCGTCAAGGAGTGGGCCACCTCGTACCGATGGATCTCGTCGCCTCGGCTGAGGGTGCCATTCAGCTCAGCTGCACCATCTCCGGATTCGAAGCCCTCGAGGACGCGGAGGAGAGCCGGTTCCTGCCAGGGGCGGTGGGCCAGTGGGGCTATGGCCAAGACCAGATGCTCTCGTGGCCCTACTACGGGCTGGGCCTGGGCCCCACGGGGACGGGGATCCCTGCTCCGATCGTCACCGACCGGGTCCCGGTGGGGGAGGTGGAGGTGCGCCGAGGCGAGCCCGTAATGGCCACCGACGGCCCCATCGGGCGAGTCCAAGGTCTAGTCATTGACGCCGCCGATCATCACGTGACCCACGTCCTCTTGGATGAGGGCCACCTATGGGGCAAGAAGCGTGTCGCCATCCCGATAGGCGCGGTGGCCGGCGTCGATGACGGGGTACACCTGAGGCTCACCAAGGACGAGGTGCGCGACCGGCCGCCGATCGATCTGGCGGACCCGGAGTGACCGGGCCGAGAGCAGGGACGGCGGACCCTTTCCCGGCCGGCCATCAGGTCGAGATCACCTGGGGAGACCAGCGCGCCACCGTCGTCGAGGTGGGCGGGGGCATCCGTACCTACCAGGTCGGTGATCGACCGGTGCTTGATCCCTACTCGCTCGAGGACATGTGCGACGGGGCCCACGGGGCGCCTCTCGTCCCCTGGCCGAACCGCCTGGCTGACGGTCGTTACCGGTTCGACGAAGTCGAGTATCAGGTGGGCCTCAGCGAGCCGGAGAAGCACAATGCCATCCACGGCTTGCTGCGGTGGCGGGCGTGGCGCGTCCTTCGCCCGAGCGAGGCTCAGGTGACGATGGGCATCTGGCTGTTTCCCATGCAGGGGTATCCCTTCTCCTCGACTTCGAGGTCGACTATGCCCTGGGCGACGGACTGACCGTGACCACGACCACCCTGAACCGGGGGGAGCGGGCATGCCCCTACGGCGCCGGCCAGCACCCCTACCTGTCCCCGGGGGCAGGGCTGATCGACGACTGCACGCTCGCCATCGACGCCGCCACCCGCATCGTCACCGACGACGTCCGCCAGCTGCCCGTCGGCACCGAAGCGGTGGCCGGCACTCCCTACGATTTCGCCGCAGCGCGGGCCCTCGGCACGCAGCGGCTGGACTTCGCCTTCACCGACCTGACCCGCGACGCAGATGGTCGGGCTTGGACCCGCCTCGGGGGCGCCGACGGGCGGCATGCCGAGCTGTGGGTGGACGAGACCTACCCCATCCTCGAGCTCTTCACCGGGGACACGCTCGAGCCGCACCGGCGCCGCCGGGGGCTCGGCACCGAACCGATGACCTGTCCCCCCAACGCCTTCCTGAGCGGCGAGGGCGTGATCCGCCTGGAGCCCGGCCAGGCGGTGACCACGACGTGGGGGGCGTGCCTGAGATGAGCGAGACGGGCGCATCCCCAGCCGACGCCCTGGTGATCTTCGGGATCACCGGGGATCTGGCCCGCAAGATGACACTCCCCGCCCTGTACCGCTTGGAGGCGGGCGGCCACCTCGACTGCCCGATCGTCGGGGTGGCCCGAGACGACTGGTCCGAGGCCCACCTGGTCACCGAGATCCAAGCTGCCCTGCAGTCCGAAGGCGAGGCGGTGGAGGACAAGGTCTTCGACCGCCTGATAAGGCGCCTCAGCTACCTGCCGGGCGACTTCGCCGACCCGGCCACCTTCGAGGCGCTCGCCTGTCGGCTGAAGGACGCCACCCGCCCACTCTTCTACCTGGAGGTACCGCCCGAGCTTTTCGGGCCGGTGGTCGCCTCCCTCGGCAAAGCGGGGCTGACCGCGAACTCCCAGGTGATGATCGAGAAGCCCTTCGGCCACGACCTCGGCTCGGCGCGGAAGCTCAACGAAGACCTTCACCAGGTGCTGGCCGAGGACCAGATCCTGCGCATCGACCACTTCCTGGGCAAGCAGCCCGTCATGGACGTCGCCTTCCTGCGCTTCGCCAACGCCATGTTCGAGCCGGTGTGGAACCGCGACCACATCGCTTCCGTGCAGGTCAGCCTGATCGAGGACTTCGGGGTGGAGGACCGTGGCGGCTTCTACGACGCGGTGGGAGCGCTGCGTGACGTGGTGCAGAACCACCTCCTGCAGACCCTGGCCCTCATAACCATGGAATCCCCGATCGGTTCAGGATCGGCCGGCCTGTGGGACAGGAAAGTCGAGGTGTTCCGGGCCCTGGCGGATGCCGACCCGGCGCGCTGCGTGCGGGGCCAGTACGAGGGTTACTGCGAGGTGCCCGGCGTGAAGCCCGACTCGGTGACCGAGACGTACGTGGCCCTGCGCCTCGAGGTGGAGAACCGGCGCTGGGCCGGCGTCCCGTTCTTCGTCCGGGCGGGCAAGGCCATGGCTGCACTTGCCACCGAGGTGAGGGTGATCTTCCACCGCCCGCCTCCGCTCGCCTTCCTGGAACAGCCCAACCATCCCGACGCCAACCAGCTGGTGTTCCGGATCGACCCCGATGCCGCCCTCCGCCTGGTGATGGCGTCCAAGGGACCCGAGGGCCGCTCGACGCGGGAGGTGCACCTGGACCTTCCCTTCGCCGCCGAGCTAGGTCAGCCCCCAGGTCCCTACGAGCGCCTCCTCCGCGACGCACTGGTCGGCGATCCTTCGCTGTTCACCCGGGAAGACGCTGTCGAGGAGACCTGGCGGGTCCTCCAGCCTCTGGTGGACCACCCCCCGGCACCGGTGACTTATCCGCGGGGTTCATGGGGACCGGCCGCGGCGGATGAACTCGTCAGGGGCCATCCGCCCTGGCAGCAGCCGTGGCTGTCCGAGCCGCAGAGGGTCAGGAGATGACCACCGTTCGGGGGAGACGGCAGGGCAAAGAGATACACCAAGGACCCGCCAGGACGACACGACCTACAGGAGACAACGGGGATGATGACGAGCAAGCCGATGCACCTCGGCATGGTGGGCCTCGGGCGCATGGGGGCCAACCTGGTCCGCCGACTGATGCGCGATGGCCATAGCTGTGTGGTCTTCGACGTGGCACCCGATGCGGTCAAGTCGCTGGAGGCCGAGGGGGCGACCGGAGCCTCGTCGCTGGCGGATCTTGTCGGCCAACTACCGGCTCCCCGAGCGGTGTGGGTGATGGTGCCCGCCGGTGAGGTGACAGGTAAGACCGTCGAAGGCCTGGCCTCTCACATGGAGGACGGCGACACGATCATCGACGGCGGCAACTCGTATTACCGCGACGACATCCGCCGGGCCGCCGAGCTGTCCAGCCGGGGCATCCACCTCATCGACTGTGGGACGAGCGGGGGGGTGTGGGGGATCGAGCGGGGCTATTGCCTCATGATCGGCGGCGAAGCCGAGGTCGTGGCGCACTTGGAGCCCATCTTCGCCACGATCGCCCCGGGTATGGGCTCTGCGTCGCGGACCCCGGGGCGCAGCGGGGAAGCTGCTCCGGCCGAGCGGGGGTTCCTGCACTGTGGACCGAACGGCGCCGGGCATTTCGTGAAGATGGTTCACAACGGGATCGAGTACGGGATGATGGCCGCCTTGGCCGAAGGGCTCAACATCTTGCACAACGCGGATGCGGGGACCCGGACGGTGGCGGCCGACGCCGAGACGTCGCCCATGGAGTCACCCGAGTTCTACTGCTTCGACATCGACACCACGGCGGTCACCGAGGTGTGGCGTCGGGGCAGCGTCATCGAGTCGTGGCTGTTGGACCTGACGGCGACGGCCCTGTTCGACTCACCCGACCTCAGCGAGTTCGCCGGGCGCGTGTCGGATTCCGGAGAGGGACGGTGGACTTCGATCGCCGCCATCGACGAGGGCGTGCCCGCACCCGTGCTCAGCGCCGCCCTGTATTCCCGCTTCGCGTCACGGGGCGGGGACGACTTCGCCGACAAGGCCCTCTCCGCCATGCGCAAGGGCTTCGGTGGCCATGACGAGAAGAAGGCCTGAGGTGGCCGGCATGGCCAGGCCCGTCGTCGTGCTGTTCGACGTGGACGAGACCCTGGTCCATACCGGGGGGGCGGGGGCCAAGAGCTGGATGGCCGCCTTCGACAAGCTCCACGGCATCCCTGCCGACATCGGGGCTCACACCTCGGCGGGGGAGACCGACCCCCAGGTGGCCAGAGCCACCTTCAGCGCCGTGCTGCACCGTGACCCGACCGCCGACGAGCTGGGCCGGCTCTACGCCGCCTATCTCCGCCAGCTCGGCGGCGAGATCTGGGCCTCGGAGCACTACCGGGTGCTCCCTGGTGCCCAAGACACACTCCTGCGCCTGGGAGACGCCGGGGTGACACTCGGGATCGTGTCGGGTGCCATGGAGGGAGCGGCGCGCACCAAGCTCGTCCCCGCCAACCTCAACCGGTTCTTCGTCTTCGGCGCCTACGGGTCGGACTCCCCGGATCGGGCCGAGCTGACCGAGCTCGCCATCGACAAGGCCTCCCGCCTTCACGGGACCAAGCTGGAACCGGGAGAGGTCTTCGTGGTGGGCGACACCCCCCATGACATGGAGGCCACCAACGCGGCGGGCGCCGTGGCTGTCGGGGTGGCCAGCGGGCACTACTCGGCCGATCAGCTCGGCGCCGCCGGTGCCGCGCACGTGCTCGGGTCCCTCGAGGACCCCTTCCCGGGGCTGTGATGGCCGACACAGCCAGCTTCGGGGCACTCGTCGCCAGAAGGAGCCGCATATGACCGACCCCATCCAACAGGCCTTCGCCCTCGGCCAGAGCATCTGGTACGACGGGATCCGCCGTTCGCTTTTCGCATCAGGCGACCTCGAACGCATGGTGGCCAAGGAGGGGCTGCGGGGAATGACCTCCAACCCCTCGATCTTCGAGGCGGCCATCGCCGGCTCCAGTGACTACGCCGAGGCCATCGCCGAGCTGCGCAGCACAGGGCCCAGGGACGCCAAGTCCGCCTACGAATCCCTGGCCATCTCCGATATCCGTGCCGCGGCCGACATCTTCCGCCCCGTCTACGAGGACAGCGGCGGTTCCGACGGCTTCGTGAGCATGGAGGTCTCTCCCGAGCTGGCCCACGACACCGCCGGCAGCGCCGCGGAGGCTCGCCGGCTCTGGTCGGTCATCGACCGGCCCAACGTGATGATCAAGGTGCCCGCCACCCCGGCGGGCATCCCCGTCATCCAGGAGCTCACCGGCGCCGGCATCAACGTCAACGTCACCCTGCTGTTCGGACTCGAGGCCTACGAGTCGGCGGTCCAGGCCTACCTGGCCGGCCTCGAGGACCGCCTCGGGGCGGGCGGTGACCTCGGAACCATCGCCTCGGTGGCCAGCGTCTTCGTCAGCCGCCTGGACGCTGCCCTCGAGGCGCGACTCGGCAGCGTGCCGGGCCCGGCCCATGTCGCCTCCGCCCACACCACGGTGGCCATCGCCAACGCCAAGGTCATCTACGCCCGCTTCCGCCAGCTCTTTTCCGGTCCCCGCTGGGACAGCCTGGCCGGCGCCGGGGCCCGCCCGCAGCGATTGCTGTGGGCGTCAACCAGCACCAAGAGCCCCGCCCTTCCCGAGCTTCTCTACGTGGAGTCCCTCATGGGCCCGGACACCGTCGACACCCTCCCCCCCGCCACCTTCGAGGCCTTCCGGGCCCGTGGCCGCGTGCATTCAGCGCTGGAGGAGGACATGGAGGCGGCCCGAGCGATCCTGGAGGGCCTGCCTGACCAGGGGATCGACCTGGCCGAGGTCACCGATCAGCTGCTGAGCGACGGGGTTGACAAGTTCCAAGGCGCCTTCCGCAAGCTGCTGTCGTCCCTGGAAGAGGCCGTGGCCGGTCCTTCCGCGAAGGCCGAACCTTGGCGCCTGCACCGCTGCCTGCCCGCCGAGCTCACCGAGCAGATGAACGCGGCACTGGGTGAGTGGCGGGCCACCGACAAGACGACTCGGCTCTGGGCGCATGACGCCACGGTGTGGACCGGCGGCGACGAGGCGGCCTGGCTGGGCTGGCTCGGGGTGGCACTCGACCAGGCGGCCCACGCCCAGCGCTTCGAGACGCTGGCCAAGGAGGTAGCCGACGCCGGCTTTACCGACGCAGTGGTGCTGGGCATGGGCGGCTCCAGCCTCTGCCCCGAGGTGCTGGCCAACACCTTCCCCTCCCGTCCCGGGCTTCCTCGCCTGCACGTGCTGGACTCGACCGACCCCGCCCAGGTGAAGGCCATACAGACCCAGCTCGACCTGGCCAGCACTCTGTTCTTCGTGTCCTCCAAGTCCGGCACGACTCTCGAGCCCAACATCTTCGCCGCCTACTTCTACCAGGCGGTGTCGAAGGTGGTGGGCGAAGAGCGGGCCGGCTCGCACTTCGTGGCCATCACCGACCCCGGCTCGCCTCTGGAGGACCTGGCCAGGACTCAGCGTTACCGGGCCGTCTTCGCCGGAGTGCCCTCGATCGGCGGGCGCTACTCGGCCTTGTCGAACTTCGGGATGGTGCCCGCCGCCGCCAGCGGAATCGACGTGGTACGGCTCTTCGAGTCGGCCGAGACTATGGCGCACGCCTGCGCCCCCTCGGTCCCGGCCAGGGACAACCCCGGGCTGGTGTTGGGGGCGCTCATCGGCGCCGCCGTCAACGCCGGCCGGGACAAGCTGACCCTCGTAACCTCGCCGGGCCTGTCCCGTCTCGGCGCCTGGTTGGAGCAGCTGCTGGCCGAATCGACCGGAAAGCACGGCCGAGGCGTCATCCCCGTAGACCGCGAGCCGCTGGGAGCACCCGAGGCCTACGGATCCGATCGACTCTTCGCCTACATCTCCCTGGCGGGCGATCACGACAGCGACTTAGAGGCCAAGATCTCGGCCTTGGAGGCAGCCGGCCAACCGGTCGTGCGCATCGAGTTGTCCGACCCCTACCAGCTGGGCCGGGAGTTCTTCCGCTGGGAGTTCGCCACCGCGGTGGCCGGCTCGATCATCGGGATCGACCCCTTCGACCAGCCCGACGTGGAGGAGGCCAAGGTGTCCGCCCGCCGGCTCACCGACGCCTACGACCGGAACGGCTCCTTGGCCGAGCTGGACCCGTTCTTCGAGGGCGACGGGGCGGCGCTCTACGCCGATAGCACCAACCAGGCCGCCCTGGCTCAGGTGGGCGGCGAAGGGCCGAGCCTGCCCGGCTACCTGGGCGCCCATCTCGGGCGGGCCGGGACCGGAGACTACGTGGCCGTCTTGGCCTACGTGCCGATGACCGAAGCCCATGAGGCCGTGCTGACCGGGATCAGGACCGCCATCCGGGACGCCCGCCGGGTGGCCACCTGCGTCGGGTTCGGGCCGCGTTTTCAGCACTCGACCGGCCAGGCGTACAAGGGCGGTCCCAACACCGGGGTGTTCCTCCAGATCACCTGCGACGACACCGTCGTCCTGCCCGTGCCCGGGCACCGCTTCAGCTTCGGGGTGGTGAAGGAGGCCGAGGCCCGAAGCGACCTCGAGGTCCTGGCCCAGCGGGGCCGGCGGGCCTTGAGGGTCCACCTCGGCCCTGACGTGGCCGCCGGGCTGGAAGTCATCCGCGCCGCCGTGACCGAAGGGCTCCTGTCGGTCAGCACAAGAGCATGACCGGCTGGCCCCCCTATCGGCGGCGACCTCTGGGAAACCGTCCCGTCCTCGGCCGCTCGGAAAGAAGGTGTCTCGTATGAACATCGACGCCGCCCACCCGCTCTACCTGCTGCCCTTCGACCACCGCGCCTCGTTCAAGACGCGCCTGCTGGGCATCGCCGGTACGCCCGACGCGGCGCAGCGCCGCCAGGTCACCGACCTGAAGATGCTGATCTGGGAGGGCTTCGAGCACGCCGTCGCCAACGGGGCGCCCGTGTCGCGCTGTGGGGTGTTGGTCGACGAGGAGTTCGGGGCCGATGTGGCCCGCGCCGCCCGATCCGCCGGGGTGGCGCTGGCGATGCCGGTCGAGCGCTCCGGCCAGGACGACTTCGAGTTCGAGTACGGGGACTGCTTCGCCGCCCACGTCGAGGACTTCGACCCCGACTTCGTCAAGGTGCTCGTGCGCTACAACCCCGAAGGGGAGCGGTCCCTCAACGCAGCCCAGGACGCCCGCCTCGCCGCCCTGTCGCTGTGGCTCCGGGCCCAGGGACGCCGACTGCTCTTCGAGCTGCTGGTCCCGCCCACCGCCGCCCAGACGGCGGCCACCGGCGGCGACCCGGCGGCCTATGAGCGCGATGCCCTACCAGGTCTCATCGTCGGCGCCATGGCCGCCCTGCAGGCCGCCGGAGTCGAGCCC
>DASUHN010000245.1 GCA_036273495.1 Acidimicrobiales bacterium
TGGCTGATCGACAGCGTGGCCAGGGTGACGCGGAACACCCGCTCGAGGCGCAGCGCCCGGTGGGGGAGCAGGGAAAGGGTCAGCTGGGCGTAGGCGATGAGGGCGCCGACCTCCAGGACCAGGCCGAGCAGGGCCAGCCACAGGTTGGCGTGGTCGATCAGGTGGAGGGACTTGCGCGCCCCGGCCACCTGCGGCAGCACGAGGTACTCGACCACCAGCACGACCAGCAGGAGGCTGATCAGCCGGCGGAGCGCCTTGGGAACGTGGATCCTGGCCATTTCGGGCTCAGACAGCGTGGCAGGACCAGCGGGCCCCGTGACGGACCACCCGCAGGGCCAGCCCGAAGCACTCCGACAGGGAGGCGTCGACGAGCACCTCGTCGAGGGGGCCGGCGGCGTGCACCCGGCCGGCGCGCAGGAGCACGGCGTGGGTGAAGCCGGCGGGGATCTCCTCGACGTGGTGGGTCACCAGCACCATCGGGGGCGAGGCCGGATCGGCCGCCAGGCCCCCCAGCCGGTGGACAAGGGACTCGCGCGCCCCCATGTCCAGCCCGGCGTTGGGCTCGTCGAGGAGCAGCAGCTCGGGCTCGGCCACGAGGGCCCGGGCCAGCAGGACCTGCTGGCGCTCCCCCTCGGAGAGGGTGCGGTAGGGATGCTCGGCCAGGCGCGCCACCCCGGCCCGGTCGAGCAGGCTGCGGGCCCGGTCCCGGTCGGCCGGGCCGTAATCGTGCCACCAGGTCTCGAGGGCGCCGTGGCGGCCCGACATGACCAACTCGAGGGCCGCCACCTCGGGGCGGAGCTGCTTGGACAGGTCGGCGCTGGTGAGCCCGAGCCGGGCCCGCAGGGCCCGGACGTCGATCCGCCCGAGCACGCCTCCGAGCACCTCGACGGTCCCGACCGAGGGGAACAGGAAGCCCGCCGCCAGGTCCACGATCGTGGTCTTCCCGCTGCCGTTGGGACCGAGCACGACCCACCGCTCCCGGTCGCCGACGCACCAGCTGACGTCGTGGAGGACGGTGGTGCCGCCCCTGACGACGGTGACGTGGTCGAGCCGCAGGACCGGCCCCGGGGCCGGCTCGGGGTGCATCCCGGCGACCGTAGCGGGGGTTTGACCTCCCTTATGCTTCCCCGGTGCGCCCCCTGGTGGTCCTGCCCACCTACAACGAGGCGGGGAACGTCCCCCAGGTCCTGCCCCGGATCCGCGCCGCCGTCCCGGACGCCGAGATCCTGGTGGTCGACGACAACAGCCCCGACGGCACCGCCGAGCTGGTCGAGACCGTGGCGGCCGGGCTCGGCGGCATCCAGGTGCTGCGCCGGCCCGGCAAGTCCGGGATCGGCAACGCCTACCGCGCCGGCTTCCGCTGGGGACTGGAGCGCGGCTTCGACGCCTTCGTGGAGATGGACGCCGACCTCTCCCACGACCCGGCTCAGCTGCCGGACCTGCTTGGCGGCCTGGCCGGCGCCGACCTCGTGATCGGCTCCCGGTACGTCCCGGGCGGGTCGATCCCCAACTGGGCGCCCCACCGTCGCCTTCTATCCGAAGCGGGGAACCGTTACGCCGCCGTGGCCCTCGGGATGCGGGTCCGCGACCTCACCTCGGGCTTCCGGGCCTACTCCGCCGCCACCCTCCAGGACCTCGACCTCGACCGGATCCGCGCCGACGGCTACGGCTTCCAGATCGAGATGGCGTTCCGGGCCCACCGGCGGGGGCGGCTGGTGACCGAAGTGCCGATCCGCTTCGTCGACCGGGTCGAGGGGCAGTCCAAGATGTCGATGCGGATCGTCGTCGAGGCCCTCCTGCTGGTGACGCTGTGGGGCGTGCGGCGCCTGTTCGGGGGCTACGGGCGCATCCCGGCCCGGTCCTCCGGCGCGCCCGGGACCGCCTCAGCCCAGACCGTGGTCGGACAGGCGGCCGACGTGCCAGCCCCGCCTGGCCCACTCCTCGCCCAGGACGGATAGGGCGCCGACGGCCGACCGCCACGACCCCGGGGCCGAGGTGCAGTCGGAGTCGTGCAGGAGGACCGTGGGGCCCGCGGCCCCGTCCCGGCCGCAGCCCCTCAACACCTCGGCCGCCACCCCGGCGGCGCTCGCCTCGGTGGTCCAGTCCCGCCCCCACGTCGTCCAGAGCACCGGGCGCAGGCCCACGCTCCGGGCGGCCAGGAGGTCCCCGCCGCTCATCACCCCGTAGGGGGGGCGCAACCAGCGGGGGGCGGTACCGGTGACCTCGCCGAGGGTGTCCCGGGTCCGGCGCACCTCGTCGACGACGGTCCCGGGCCGGCGGGCCAGGTGGCTGACGTGGGTCCAGCCGTGCACCGCCACCTCGTGGCCCGCGGCCGCCACCTCGGCCGTCAGCCCCGGGGACCGGTGGGCCAGGGCGCCCAGCATGAAGAACGTGGCCTTCCAGCCCAGGCGGTCGAGCTCGGCCAGGAAGCGGGGGGTCGAGGCGGGATCGGGCCCGTCGTCGAAGGTGAGGGCCACGTGGCCCGGGCGCCCGAGCCCGTGCAGGCGGGGGGCCACCCGCCGCCGCACGGCGGGCAGGGCCAGCACGCCCGGCCCGGCGTGGGCCACCACGGCCCCGGCCAGCAACCCCAACGGGCGGGCGCCCTTCACGAGGCCCGCTCCAGCGCCGTGAGCCCGCTGTGGCGGACGAGGCGGTCGACGGCGGCGGCGGCGTCGCCGGAGAACACGGCCCGGCCGGCGGCAACCAGGCGGTCCCGGTCCGGCCCCACCGCCCGCTCCAGGACGGCGGCCAGGTCGGAGCCGGGGGCGGCCACCTCGGCCACCCCGGCGGCCTGCATCAGGGCGGCGTTGACCCGACCGTGCCCGGGCAGGGGCCGGAAGGTCACGACCGGCACCCCGAGGGCAAAGGCCTCCATACAGGACAGGCCCCCCGCGTTCTGCACCAGGACGTCGGCGGCCGACATCAGCTCGTGCATGCGGTCGGTCCAGCCCAGGGCCAGGCCGTAGCGGCGTGAGGCCAGCCGGGCCCGCAGCGCCTCGTTGCCGCCGCACGCCGCCACCGGCACCCACGTCCCGGTGGCGTGCAGCCGGTCGAAGGCGTCGGCCACGTCCCCGACCCCCCAGGACCCGGCCACGATCAGGGCCACCCGGGCGTCGACCGGCAGCCCCCACGCCCGCCGGGCCCCGTCCCGGTCGGCGGGCCCGGCCCGGAACTCGGGCCGCACGGCGGGGCCCGTCGCCACCACCGGCCGGGGCGTGCGCCGGCGGGCGGCCTGGGCGGAGGCGTCGTGCACACAGATGGTCAGGTCGACTCCGGGGTGGATCCACAGGGGGTGGACCCCGAAATCGGTGATGAAGGTGGCCACCGGGACCCGGAGGCGGCCCCGCTGTCGGGCCCGCCCCAGCACCAGCGACTGCAGCGGGTAGGTCGACACGACGGCGCACACGGCCGGGTCGGCCAGCAGCCGGCCCAGCCGGCGGCGGGTCAGGAGCTCGAGCACCACCGTGAGGGCGGTGCGGAGGCCCCGGCCCAGGTACCACACCCGGAAGGTGGCCTCGTAGGCCCACGGCGCCCGGCGCAGCTGCACGCGGTAGACGGCGCGCACGGCGGCGCCGATGCGCAGCGGGAGGCAGCCCAGATAGTCCTCGACGCGCGTCCGGTAACCCCGCCCGGCGAGGCGGCGGGCCAGCTCATCGGCGGCGCCGTCATGGCCCGCCCCCAGGCTGGCAGACAGAACCAGGACCACACCCGGTCCGGCGCCGGCGCGGGACCCAGGCCCTAACGTCGGGCGGGCATGCAGACCGGCATGGTCGTCATCGTCTCGCTCGGCTCGGCGCTGGCGTATGCCCTGGCGTCGGTGCTGCAGCAGTACGCGGCGGTACAGGCCCCGGAGTCCGACGCCCTGCGGATGAGCCTGCTGTTCCGGCTGGCCCGCCGCCCGGTGTGGCTGTTCGGGATCCTGGCCGACATCGGCGGCTTCGTCCTGCAGTTCATCGCCCTGGGGCATGGCTCCCTGGTCCTGGTGCAGCCCCTGCTGGTGTGCGGGCTGCTCTTTGCCCTGCCGCTCGGGAAGGTGTTCGCCCGGATGGGCATGCCGACGCGAGCGGAGTGGACGGGGGCGGGGCTGACGGTCGCGGGATTGGCGGTCTTCCTTCTCGTGGCCAACCCCGGCGAGGGCTCGACCAGCGCCACTGCTCTGGGCTGGACCATCGTAACGGTGACCACCGCCGTGCCCGCGGCCGCGCTCACCGTGAGCGCCCGCTTCACCACCGGGCCGGTGCGCGCCAGCCTGCTGGCCACCGCCGCCGGGTTCATCTACGGGCTGACGGCGGCGTACACCAAGACCGTGGCCCACGTGGTCACCGCCAACCCCGGCAGCGTCGCCCACCTGGCGGTGCACGTGGCCCGTTCGTGGGAGGTCTACGCCATCGCCATCACCGGCCTGGCCAGCATGATCCTGGCCCAGAGCGCGTTCCAGGCCGGGCCCCTCGGCTGGTCCCTGCCGGCGCTCACCGTCGTCGACCCGGTGGTGAGCATCATCGTCGGCGCCGTGGCCTTCGGCGAGTACGTCGACGCCTCGGTCGGGGCGCTGACGATCCAGGCCGTGAGCCTGATCGTGATGGCGGCGGGGGTGGTGATCGTGGCCCGGTCCCCGGCCGGGCCGGGCGGCGTCGAGCCAGGCGCGGGCGGGGCGGTAGCTAACGTGCCCAGCCATGCCGATCAACCCTGACGCCGTCGGGACCGAGAGCGATCCCGTCGAGTACTCCTGGACGTCGAAGGACTGCCTCCTCTACTCCGTCGGCGTGGGTGCCGGCACCGCGGAGCTGGCGTTCACCACCGAGAACAGCCAGAACATCCCCCAGCAGGTATTGCCGACGTTCGCCGTCATCGTCGGCCTGGCGGCCTTCGGGGGCGCCTTCGCCAACATCGGGACGTTCAACCCCGCCATGCTCGTGCACGGGGAGCAGGGCATCTTCCTCGAGGCGCCGATCCCCGTCGAGGGCACCGTGCGCACGGTCACCCGCATCACCGGCATCTACGACAAGGCCAGCGCGGCGGTGATCGCCCTCGAGTCCCGCTCCGACGACGCCGGGACCAGCACGCCCCTGTTCCGCAACACGTCGTCGCTGTTCATCCGGGGGGAGGGCGGCTTCGGCGGGGACCGCGGGCCCTCCGGCCCCAAGGCCGCCATTCCCGAGCGTCCGGCCGACGAGACCGTGACCTACCCGATCAGCCCCGACCAGGCCCTCGTGTACCGGCTGTCGGGGGACCGCAACCCGCTGCACTCCGACCCCACCTTCGCCGGCATGGCCGGCTTCGACCGGCCCATCCTCCACGGCCTGTGCACCTACGGCTTCACCGGGCGGGCCCTGCTCCACGCCCTGTGCGGGTCCGACCCCGCCCGCTTCGGCTCCATGGAGGGACGGTTCTCGAAGCCCACCTATCCCGGTGACGAGCTCCGCGTCTCGATGTGGCGCGAGGGGGACGGCGCCGTGTTCCGGGCCGAGACCCAGCGGGGCGAGGTCGTGATCGACGGCGGACGGTTCACGTTCCGGCCCTAGCCGCCGGTCCCGCCTGCACCGACCGGGGGTCCGGGCCCCCGGTGCTGCTGCTGCACGGCCAGCCCGGGGCAGCGGGGGACTGGGACCCGGTGGCGGACCTGCTCGTGGCCGACCACCGGGTGATCGTGCCCGACCGGCCCGGCTACGGGGACAGCCCGGGGCCGGCGTCGGGGCCGGCCGGCAACGCCGACGTGATGGCCCGCCTGCTCGACCGCCTCGGGGCCGCTCCCGCCACCGTGGCCGGTCACAGCTACGGGGCCACGGTGGCCCTCCGGCTGGCCGAGCTCCACCCCGAGGCCGTGGCCGCCCTCGTGCTCGTCTGCCCGGCCGGGGTGCCCCGGGCCCTCAGCCTCGGGGACCGCCTGCTGGCCCTGCCTCTGGCCGGCGAGGTGCTGGCCCGGGCCGCCATGCGCGGCGCCGCCCGCGTCCTCACGCGCCTGCCCCCGGAGGGCCCCGACCTGGCCATCGGTCCCGTGGCCGCCCTCCCCCGGGCCCGGCTCGGCGCCTACGCGGCCCGGTGGCGGACGGGGGAGGACTGGCGCTCGTTCGCCGTCGAGCAGCGGGCGCTGGTGACCGAGATGCCGGCGGTGGCGGGGGCCCTGCCGGACGTGGGCGTGCCGGTGACCGTCCTCGCCGGGCGCAGGGACCATGTCGTGCCCCCCTCCGCCATCCCCCCGCTGGCCGCCGCCCTCCCGGACTGCAGCGTGGTGTGGGTCCCGACCGGTGGCCACCTCCTGGTCTGGGAGGAGCCGGAGCTGGTGGCGACGTCCGTGGCGCGCGCCGCGCGCGACGCCGGCCGTCAGACGATGCGCGACTGGCGTTCGCCCCAGTAGCGGTCCCGGAGCAGGCGCTTGTACAGCTTGCCGGTCGGGTGGCGGGGCAGCTCGGCCTCGAAGTCCACGCTGCGTGGGCACTTGTAGTGGGCCAGCTGGCTCCGGCAGAACGAGACCAGCTCCTTCTCCATCTCGGGCCCGGCCTTGGCGGGGTCGACCAGCTGGACCACCGCCTTCACCTCTTCACCCATCTCGTCGTTGGGGATGCCGAACACG
>DASUHN010000246.1 GCA_036273495.1 Acidimicrobiales bacterium
GAGCTGATCTTCACCTCCGGCACCGAGGCCCGCCCCAAGGCGATCATGCACACGGAGCAGACCGCCAACTTCAGCGTTCGGGTAGCAGCCTCCGACCTGGGTGTGACGGCGGCGGACGTGGTGTGGATGCCCTCGCCCGTCGGGCACTCGACCGGGTTCAACTACGGGATCCGCTTCGCCCTGTACCACCGGCTCCCGCTGGTGCTCCAGGACGAGTGGGACCCGGTGGGCGCCGTCAACCTGATCGAGGCCCACCGGTGCTCCTACACGCTGGCCGCCACCACCTTCCTGCAGGACCTGGTCGGAGCGGCGGAGGCGGCGGGCACCGCCCTGCCGAGCATGCGGTTGTTCGGGTGCGGCGGGGCGCCCGTGCCCCCGGCTCTGGTCGACGCGGCGGGAGAGCGCGCCATCGGCGTGCTCCGTCTCTACGGCTCGACCGAGGTGCTGGTCGGCACCTGGAACCGACCCGACTCCCCCGCCGAGAAGCGCCGGGTGACCGACGGCCGCCCGATGAGCCACGTCGAGGTCGAGGTCCGTGATGCCGACGGCCGACCGGTGCCACCCGGCGAGCCGGGAGAGGCCTTCGTCCGCGGGCCCAACACGTCCGTCGGGTTCTTCGAGGACGCCGAGCGCACCGCCGCCACCTTCGACCCCGCCGGTTGGGTGCGCTCGGGTGACATGGTCACCGTCGACGACGACGGCTACCTGACCGTGGTCGGCCGCAAGAAGGAGATCATCATCCGGGGCGGCCTGAACATCGCCCCGGCCGAGATCGAGACTCTCCTCGTCGGCTTCCCCGAGGTGGAGCGGGCGGCGGTGGTCGGAGTCCCCGACCCCAGGCTCGGGGAGCGGATGTGCGCCTGCGTGGTCCTGACCGCGGGGGCGTCCCTCGACCTGGAGGCGGCGGTGGAGCGCCTGCGCCGGGCGGGGCTGGCCACCTACAAGCTGCCCGAGCGGCTGGAGGTCCTGGACTCGCTGCCCACTACGGCGTCGGGCAAGGTGCAGAAGCACGAGATCGTGAGAATGCTGGTGCCCGTCGATGCCTCCTGATACCCCCGCCACCGTGCTGGTCGACCACGTCCCCCTCGAGGGAGACGCGGTGGCGGCCTTCATCCGCCTGAACCGGCCCACCCAGCTCAACCCCATCGACACCCAGGTGCTGGCCGAGCTCGATCGGGCCCTCGACGGCATCGCCGCCGACCGCCGGGTGCGCACGGTCCTGGTGACCGGGGAGGGGCGGGCCTTCAGCGCCGGAGGGGACCTCGAGTCGTACCGCACCCTGCAGCGCGACCCCGTGGCCTTCCCCCGCTTCGTGGCCGAGCTGCACCGGGTGTTCGGGCGCCTGCGCCGGCTGCCGGTCCCGGTGGTGGCCCTGGTCAACGGGGTGACCGCCGCCGGCGGCCTCGAGCTCATCCTGAACTGCGACTTCGCCATCGTCGGGGTCTCGGCGCGGATCGGCGACGGCCACCTCAACTTCGGGCAGATGGGCGGCGGTGGAGTGCTCACCCTCCTCCCCCGCGCCATCGGCCGGGCCCGGGCCGTGGAACTGGTCCTGTCCGGGCGCTTCCTGTCGGCGCCCGAGGCGGTCGAATGGGGGCTGGCCAGCCGGTGCGTGCCGGACGGGGAGCTCCTCGATGCCGGGCTGGCCTTCGGGCGGGAGGTGGCGGCCAAGAGCCCTCTGGCCGTTGCCAACGCCAAGCAGGTGATGAACGAGCTGTGGGCCGACAACGGCAGCGTGGACGCCGGGCTGCGCTACGAGGCGGAGCGGGACGCCTACTACTGCCTGACGTCCCACGACGCGCCCGAGGGACTGGCGGCCTTCGCCGAGAAGCGCACGCCCCGCTTCACGGGGGACTGACCGGTGGATCCGGTTGTGACCAGCACCCCCGGTCCCGATGTGGACGAGGAGAGCGGCCCGCTGTGGTCGGCGTTTTCCGACCACCGGGTGGTCGTCCAGGAGTGCGGGGCGTGCTCGCGGCGCCGGCTCGAGCGCATGCCCGCCTGCCCCTGGTGTGGGAGCACGGAGGCCCACGACGTCGAGGTCACCGGGACGGGGAGGGTGTACTCGTGGGTGAGGACCCACCGGCCTCTGGGCTCGGTGCCGGAGGAGGAGCTCCCCTACGCGGTGGTGACCGTGGACCTCGATGGGGGCGGGCGGGTCTTCGGGCGCCTCGAGCCCCCGGAGGCGGCCGTCATCGGTCTGGCCGTGGGCCCGACGTTCGTCGACCATCCCGGCTGGACCGAGCTGCGGTTCACCGCCCGATGACCGCCGCCCTCGTCGGCGTCGGCTATACGGCGTTCACCCGCAGCTCGGGGCGCAGCGTGCTGGCCCAGGCGGCGGAGGCGTGCCGGGCGGCCGTCGACGACGCCGGCCTCGAGCCCGGGGAAGTGGACGGG
>DASUHN010000247.1 GCA_036273495.1 Acidimicrobiales bacterium
GGTCGTGGTGTTCCAGCAGGCTCATCCCTTCTCGGGGCGCCGCTACAAGGAAGGGGACCGGGAGACCTTCGAGATCCGGCTCCAGATGAGGTTGGGCACTGGCTCGTACACCGCCACCGCCGAGCTCGTGACCCTCAAGGACTTCGTCCGCCGGGCCACTCCGCCGCCCGGATACCTCTTCTTCGTGTCGGGCCCGGCGGAGATGACCGGTCTGGTCGATCTCGGAGCGAAGTTCAGAGCGGGTAGCCGAAGCGCTCCAAGGTCGGCCTCATGATGGGCTCGATCACCGCCGTGACCTCCGGCCCGAGGCTCTCCCGCCAGTGACCGGGGCGGGCCGCCCGGGCAAACTGCCCCCGTCCCCGCTGCTCCTCCGGTAGCTCCTCGAACGAGAGCCGCCGCACGTGGTCCTCGAGCTCCGACGTCCGATACTCGAGCCCGAGCCAGTCGAGGATCCGGCGCAGGCCCGGAGCCGTGTCGGAGCGCAGATCCTCGTACCGGACGAGCAACCGCCGGCTCGGGTCATGGCTGTCGTAGGCCTGGGAGACGTACTCGGTACGTGAGACCCATCGATACGCCTGGGCCCGGGCAAACTGCACGAGGTAATCCCCGGACATCACGTCCTCACTGCCGAACAGATCGGCCAACCACCCGCCCCGCTGGACGGCGTCTATCTCCGAATCCAGGACGTCCCGGCCGTCGCGGAGCAGGAACAGGAGCCGGGAGGCCGGCAGCAGGCGGAGGAGTGGACCGGCCGCCTGGGACCCGGTCGGCTCCTTGATCACCAGGACGGGCCGCTGACGGGCCGGGCCGGCCGGCGCGTCCCGGGCGTAGGACTCCATGCGGGCCAGGACCAGTCGGCGCAGGTGCGGCCTCCAGACGTCCGCCCGGTCGGCGCAGAAGAAGTACTGCGGGTCGTGCTCGCGCGCCGACATCAAGAGAGGCTCGGCTTTATCGAAGCCGGCCGGGTGGGCACCCATCACGTCAGCCGAGAACAGCCCGAGATGGGTGCCGATGGCCGGCTCGTCCACCGGGACCACGCGAGGGCTGATGCGCATCAGGTTGAGGAGCCACGTACTGCCGGTCCGCGGGGAGCCGAGCATCCACACCAGCGACTCCTCGACAGAGTCGGCACCGCGGAGCCGCCTCGTCAACTCGGTCACCATCTGCCGGCCGGTCGCGCTCGCCCGCCCGCTCCACGGCCGGCCGCCGGTGCCGGACGCGGTGCTCACAGCGCCTGGCCCATCTGTTGTGCCCCGTCCGGGTCGATTCGCTTGATGACGCGCGCCGGGACACCGCCTGCGACACAGAAGGGCTCGATGTCCCGGTTCACGACGCTGTTCGCTCCGATGACACAGTTGCGCCCGATGGTCACTCCCCCCAGGACGGCCACGTTGACGCCCAGCCAGGAGTTGTCACCGATCACCGTCGGGCCCTTGACCTCGTAGCCCTGGGCGCCGATCGGCCGGTGCGGGTCGTCGAAGCGATGGTCGGCGTCGGTGATGAAGCATCCGTTGGCGAACATGCAGTGCGCCCCGATCTCGACGTGCTGGTAGGCGGCCAGGAAGACGCCCAGGTTCAGGTGGGTACCGGCGCCGATCCGGGCCCGGCCGCCTTCCGGCACGGTGATCCAGCATCCACCCAGCAGCATGACGTTGCGCCCGACCTCCAGGCGACCCTCCCGGAGGGCCGCCAGGATCGGCCCGTAGAACGGCGCCGTGATGTAGCTGTCCCGCCGCAGGAACTCCCATTTGACCCTCAACCTGGTCCCCGGCCACGCGTTCTCGTTGAGATAACGGGAGCGCCGGACATACCGGGAGGCCGTGCGGAACAGAGAAGGGTCGTCCACCGGCTCAGTGTGCCACGTGGGCGCCGGCGCCCCCTGCTGCCGGGCGCCCCTAGACCTCGTAGATCAGAAGGTGGGACCGACCGTGATAGAGCTTGCGGTGCAGGATCTTGTGCCGCCCTGCCCGGCGCACGATCTCCGCGATCGGGAGCGGCTTGTGCAGGTGGGTGTCCTCGGGATCCGGCTCGAGGAGATTGACGGCCACGATGCGGCCTCGGCTCTCCAGCTGGTCGAGGAAGCCCATCGGGTCGGGGACGTGCTCGATCACGTCGAAGGAGAAGACGGCGTCGAAACCGCCCGGCACGCTCGTCTCCACGTCGTAGATCGCCGCCTCGGAGCCCCTGCGGTCGAGACGCCAGCGCAGATAGGTCGTGCTCGGATTGGAGAAATCGGCGAAGGCCACCTCGTACCCGTCGTCGAGGAACCGCAGGCCGTCGCTGCCGATCCCGCATCCGTAGTCGAGGAGCCGGGCCCCGGGGGGCAGGAGCCGGCGCAGGGCTCTCCGGTACGGAGCCTTGGTGCCCGACATGGCGAAGACCGTCAGGTCGTACAGGTACCCGGTGCTGGTCCGGTAGAAGGTGGCCTCGTCCGGGGCCGACTCCTCCTCCTCGTCCACCAGCTGGCGGTGCCGGTGCAGGGCGTTCTCGTCGTACTCGGATCCGAGATACTCCTTGAGCTCGGCCAGGTCGGCCTCGCCGTTCCACACCTCCAGGAAGCTGTCGGCCACCTGCTGGAAGTACCAGGTGTCGGTGTGCCGGACCACCTTCGCGCCGAGCGTGCCCGGCCACGGCAGGCGCTCCAACGACTTCCAGAACCTCGGCTCGTCGCCGGCGTCCTGCACGGCCCGGAACTTCTTGGCGAAGAAGGGCTCGAACCAGGCGTGCTTGGCCGCCATGGCGCGCTCACCGGTTGCCACCCCGGCAAAGCGCCGGCGCATGCCCTCGAGGTCGTAGCTGTGCAGGTGTCGCGTCAGGGCGGCCGGCTCGTAGCGGAGCACCAATCCGGCCTGGCCCAATCGCCAGCCGAGGTCCATGTCCTCGTAGTAGTAGTGGAACCCGGCGTCGAATCCGCCCACGGCGGAGTAGAAGTCCCGCTTGAGCGAGACGTTGCACGAGTAGAACCGGAACCAGCCGGCGTCGTCGCCCGCCGCCATGCCTCCGAAGTCGAACTGGAGCGACGATCGGTCCATCCAGCGGTGCAGGGGGCGGCCCGAGGCCTTCGGGTGCCACATGACCGTCCCCATCACCCCGACCGACGGGTCCGGTTCGGCGTTGTGCCGGTCCAGGTGCTTCTCGACCAGACGACGGTCGGGGACCATGTCGTCGCCCAGGAACAGGACGAGCGCCCGCGCCGAGCGGGCCACACCGGTGTTGCGGGCCGCGCCCGGGCCGCCTCTCGGCGCGGCGATGACGTGAGCCCCGGGCAGATCGGGTCTTTCCTGATCCTCCCCGTCGAGGATCACCAGGATCTCGAAGCCCGACACCGACTGATCTCTCAGTCCGGCCACCGTCTGGCTCAGGATCTCCGTGCGGCCGCGCGTCGGTATGACGACGGTGAGATCTTCGCCGCGCATGGTCACAGGAGGAGGGTACGGTGCCGCACGGAGCCCCGGGCCATCGTGAGCACCTCGGCGCCGTCGACGAGCAGGGCCCCCGGCAGGTTCGAGGCCCGGGCCCACGGCGTCGTGCCGACCGGCTCCACCGTCAGCCGGTACCTCAGCCACGGAAGGGCCAGCCCCGCGGCCGGCCGCCAGCGCACGGCAGCGGCCAGACCGCCGACCGCCAGCAGCGCGGCCGGATGTGACGGCTTCCAGAACAGCCAGCGGTGCGCCAGCCGGCGCCGGGCCCACGGGCGCCCCTTGATCACCAGCGGGAGATCCTCCCATCGGGTCGCCTCCCGGGCCGCCTGGAGAGCGGAACGGCTCCGGACGTCGTGATCGACGATCGCCTCCGGCGCGAAGCGTGGCTCGACCCCGGTTGTCAGCACCCGCAGCCCGAGATCGGTGTCCTCCCCGCTCGGCCGGCGGAACCGTTCGTCGAAGCCGCCGACCCGGAGCAGGTCGGCCCGGGCGTAGAACGCATTGCACGATTCGAAGAACTGCGCCGATGAGGTGTCGAGGACCAACGAGAACGGCTGTTCCGAGAGTCGCTGCTGGTCGGCCGGGGGGCGGGTGCGGCCGATGACCACGACGCCGCCGTCTGCGAAGGCGGCCAGCCCGGCCTCGAGCCAGCCGGGGTCGGGAACGCAGTCGTCGTCGGTGAAGGCGACGACGGGACAGTCGGTGCGGCGCCAACCCAGGTTGCGGCCCGCCGCCGGGCCCCTGCCCTCGGTCCGCAGGGCCGTGATGCGCACGGGGCTCTCGCGGCTCAGACGCTCCAGCACCGCCGGGGTGTCGTCACCGGAGCCGTCGTCGACTATCACCACCTCGAAGCAGGAGGGGGGCAGCGTCTGGCGCTCGAGGGCCGCGACCAGGCGTGGTAGCCGGGCGCACCGGTCCCGGGTTGACACCACGACCGCCACCCGGGCCTGCGGGGACCCCCCGGTCGGGGCGAGTCGAGCCGCCTCCTCCTGCGGCGGGCTCAGCGCCAGCGGCGCCTCGAGGCCGAGCTCCAGCTTCAGCAGGAGGCGCCAGTAGCCCTGGTCGTCGGTGTGGGCCCTCCGGGCGGCGAGGTACCGGCGGGTCAGGCCGACCGTCCGCAGGGCGCGGTAGGCCCGGAAGAAGGCCGCCCCCCGGGCGGTGCGGAGGAACGTCTCGAGGTTGGTGGCCTCTGCGGCCAGGCGCCGCTCCCCGAACCGGACCCGGCCGGAGGCATTCCCGACGTGGCGGACCACGGCGGCCGGCTCGAAGTAGATGGACCAACCCCGGGAGTGGGCCCGCCAGCACCATTCGAGGTCCTCGACGTACATGAAGAACCGCTCGTCGAGGCCGCCGATCTCGGCCAGGGCGGACCGGCGCATGAGCAGGGCCGCCCCGACGGCCCAGTCGACGGTCCGGGCCCGATCCTGCTTCCACGCCCCCTCCAGGCACAGGCGGTCGAGAATCGGAGTGGGCAGCCACCGCCTGCCGTCGACCGCGTCCAGGGCGGCCACCGCCAGCGACGGGAAGGGGTGCGTCGAGTGCTCCTGGGAGCCGTCGGGCCGCAGCAGCAGGGGCGCCACCGCCGCTGCCGTGGGGGACGCCTCGGCCGCGGCCACCAGGCGGCCGACCGCGCCCGGCTCCGGCCAGGCGTCGGAGTTGAGTGCCAGGAACCACGGGGCCGTCGACCGCTCGAGCAGGCGGTTCACGGCCTTGGCGAAGCCCCAGTTGGCCGAGCTCACCTCGACCTCGGCCTCGGGGACCTCACGGCCCAGGGTCTCGGCGGTTCCGTCGCTCGAGGCGTTGTCCTGGACGAGGAGGCGCAGGTCACAGCCCTGGTCCGTCTCCAGGAGATGACGGAGGGCGGAGGTGGTCAGCTCGGCGGTGTTCCAGGTGACGACACCGACATCGACCGACGGGCGGGCGCTCACCCGGGCGCTCTCCGGTGCCGGGACATGCCGGCTAGGCCCGGTCGAGGCGCTCCCACGGGGGCGTTCCCTCCTCCGCCAGCAGGTTCAGCTCCTGGCGGTCCTTGAACGTGTCCATGGATTTCCAGAAGCCCAGGTGACGGTAGGCGAAGAGCACCCCGCGCCCGGCCATGGCGGGCAACACGTCCTGCTCGAGGTTGGCGCCCACCCAGTGGTCCAGGGCGCGCCGTTCGATCACGAAGAACCCGGCGTTGATCCAGTGATCCGTGAGGCGCGGCTTCTCCCGGAACTCGGTGACCCTGCCGTCCGGATCGGTCTCCAGCGTCCCGTACGGAGACGGGAGGGGGACCGTGGTGACCGTGATCTCCGCTCCCGAGGTGCGGTGGAACCG
Organism: Acidimicrobiales bacterium; assembly: GCA_036273495.1. Lineage (NCBI taxonomy): Bacteria > Bacillati > Actinomycetota > Acidimicrobiia > Acidimicrobiales > Acidimicrobiales bacterium. The sequence continues at coordinate 5,739 of DASUHN010000247.1, forward strand.
CAGGAGGGCCCGGAGGTCGACGTTGCCGACCCCGTCCCCGTAGGTGGCGAAGAACCTCGGGCCCTCGCAGAGGGCGGCGGCCCGGGCCACGCGGTCTCCGGTGTCGGTGTCGAGACCGGTGTCGACCGGCACGACCTCGGCCTCCGGGGCCGGGGGGTAGCGCTCGTCGAAGAGCTCGTGGCGATACCCCGTGGCCAGCACGAAGCGGGAGCATCCGTGCCTGGTGTAGGTGCCCATGACGTGCTCGACGATCGGTCGCTGGCCCACCTCGAGGAGGGGCTTGGGGACCTGGACGGAGTCCGGGTAGGCGCGGGTCCCCCGGCCGCCACACAGGATGACCGTGGCCAGATCGGCCGGCTCGGCCCCGGTCGGATCGGCGCTGTCCACCGCCGGAATCTACGGCACGGGTCGGTTGCGACCAGCGGGACCGCCCGGCCGGGGGGTGCTCCCCCGGGGGGGCACGAGGGCGCCGATTCGGCCCGGTGTCCGGCACAGCAGGAGAAGCGCCCCCACGAGGCGAAACCACCAGTCGTGACGCTGCTGGCCGAGGCGATGATCCCGACGAAGGACCGGATTCCTGTCTCCGACCTGGGACGGGTTCCCGGAGCGCTGGTCACGGTCAGCACCGACCCTCCGCCGTCGGCGTCAACTGCGTCGGCTCCGCCCTCCTCGATCGTCGCGCCGGAGCCGAAGCCGGCCGCCGGCTGGCGGGCGGGGGCCAAGCGGCTGATCGACATCGTCGGCGCCGCGGCCGGGCTGGCCCTCCTGGTGCCCCTGACGCTGGCCCTGGCGGTCCTGGTCATGCTCGACAGCCCCGGTCCCGCCCTGTTCGTGCAGGAGCGGATCGGGAAGGACGGCCGGACATTCCGGATGTTCAAGTTCCGGACCATGGTCCGGGACGCCCCGCAGATGCTCTCCGAGCTGCGTACCAGCAACGAGGCCGACGGGCCGCTGTTCAAGATCGCCCGCGACCCCCGCATCACCCGGGTCGGCCGGGTCCTGCGCCGGGCCTCGCTGGACGAGCTGCCCCAGCTCTGGAACGTCCTCCGAGGCGACATGTCGCTGGTCGGACCGAGGCCGGCGCTGCCCGGGGAGGCGGCGGGCTGGACACCTGAGCTGTACCAGCGGCTCCGGGTCAAGCCCGGGCTCACCGGGATGTGGCAGGTGAACGGCCGCAGCAGCGTCTCGTTCGACGAGTACGTCCGGCTCGACCTGTACTACGTGAACAACTGGAGCATCGCCACCGACCTCGCCATCCTGGCCAAGACCCTTCCCGCCGTCCTCTCCGGACGGGGTGCGTCGTAGTCAACCTCCGGGAAGCCGGTCAAGGCCTGATGACGGGTCAGGATCCCGACGCCTTCCGCCTACCGGCCGCAGCGGCCCGCGACAGCCGATGGCACCGGCGCCTGGTGGTCCCGGTCACCGGGGACGAGATCACCGGCGCGGTCATCGGGAACGCCCTGAACCACCTGCCGGGAGTGTCGGCGCCGGCGGTCCCCACCCGCATCTTCTCCGAGGGCATCAACGTCCTGTGGGCGGACTACCAGTGGGTCCGCCACATGGGCCCGGCCCGGATGATCGAGGCGGAGCCGTTTCTCGGCCTGCTTCGCTCCCTCACCGACGGCGTCCTCGACGCGGCCGCAGCCGGAGCGCGCACGGTCGTGGACTTCTCCACCGACTACGTCGGGGCCCTGCCTGTCATCCGCAGCCTGTACCCCGATGCCATCCTGGTCGAGGTAGACGGCGGGTGGCCGCCGGCCTCGACCGGCACGCCGACCCTGTCGGTGACCCTGGACCGCCTCTCGGGCTCTCTCGCCGCCTTCCGGTCGTTCGTCCGGGATCTCGGGTTGGATGCCGACGGGTCAGACCTGACGGCTGCTCATGAAGCCCTTCGGTCCCGACAGGTACCGGGTCCGGCTCCCTCCCCGCCACCGGCAGGCGCGCGCGCCCGGGGGGTCAGCACGCCGCCGCCGGACGGCATGCGGGACCGGCTGATCACGGTGGTGGGATGCGGGCGCTCGGGAACCACCTGGCTCGAGTCACTCCTGATGACCCACCCGCTGGCCGGAGGGATCGAGGAGACCGAGACCTGGCTGTTCCACCAGCTCGAGCCGTTGTGGAGCAACTTCGAATCCGGGTCCGGCCTGTCGGCGTACCTCGACGAGGCGTCGTTCACCCAGCTGTTGCGCCGGTTCTGCGACGCCATGTTCCTCTCCGCCCTGGCCTCCCACAGCCCGGGAGCCGAGTTCTTCGTGGAGAAGTCCCCGATCCATTCGCGATACGTCTCCCACATCGCGGCCGTGTATCCCGACGCCTGGTTCATCCACCTGGTTCGGGACGGGCGCGACGTGGCCCGCTCGATCACCAAGGTGCCGTTCTTCGAGCAGCCCAGTCTGGTCGGCGCCGCCCGCATGTGGACCGACACGGTGAGGGAGGTGGTCGGCAGCGCCCCGGCCGTGCCTCGCTTCCGCGAGCTGCGCTACGAGCAGCTCTTCGCCGACCCGGAGCAGACCGTCCGCGACATCTTCCGCTGGGTCGGCCTGCCGGACGGACAGGCGGTGGCGGGCCCGTTGCACGACGCCGTCTCGCGCCGGGTGAGCGTCCACGCAGGCGAGGCGGCCCGAGTCGGGCCGGGGGTCTGGCAGAACATGCGGGCGTCGGAGCGGGCCCAGATCTACGCCGCCGCGGGTGGGGAGCTGGTGAGCCGGGGCTACGCCACGACGTTCGACGTGATCCGGGCGGCGCTCCATCCGGCCTTCTTGACGGCCCGGGCCGAGATGAGGCGCCAGAGGGCCCATCAGGGGGATCCTCCCCCGCAATAGCATCGGCGGAGCACCGCGGCCTGACCGAGAGAATCGATCACACAGGGACAGGGGACATGGACACACAGGAGCTTCGCGAAGAGGTCGGTCGATATCCCTGGTACCACAGCCTCGACCTCGGCAACGGAGTGGTCACGAGCGGGATGTTCGACCACCGGGGAACCGAGGACAAGCACGGCCTGCCCGCCGATCTGTCCGGCAAGCGGTGCCTGGACGTCGGGACCATGGACGGGTACTGGGCCTTCGCCATGGAGCGCAGGAACGCCGCCGAGGTTGTTGCGGTCGACCTGGACAGCCCCGAGGAGGCCGACTGGCCGACCAGCCTCCGACCCAGGATCGACAAGGCGATGGACGCCACCAAGGAGGCTCGCTTCCAGCTCGCCCGCCGCATCCTCGGGTCGTCCGTCGACCGGCGGCTCTGCTCGGTGTACCGCCTCGACCCTCAGGAGCTGGGCACGTTCGACTTCGTCTTCTGCGGGGACATGCTGGTCCACCTGAAGGACCCCCCCACGGCGGTGGAGCGACTGCGCGCGGTCTGCCGCGGCGTCGTGCACATCACCAACCCGGTCAAGGAGCACTTCCCGTACCGTCGCCGTCCGTTGGCCCAGTTCGACGGCATAGACGAGTTCGAGTGGTGGCTGCCGAACGCCGCGGGCCTCGAGAGGCTCGTCCGGTCGGCGGGATTCGCCCGGGTCGAGATGGGGCCGCAGTTCGAGCTCCCCGCCACCGGCGGGGGGCCCTGGAAGGGGCGGCGACGCTGGGTACGCGGCCACGTCTGAGCCGCGCCTCGCCCATCAGCCCTAGGGCGGGCCGACCCGGGCCGCCGCCCGCTCGAACCCTCGATTCGACGCTTTGTTAGCTTCGGCCCCGTGCTGGGTGCCAGCGTCGAGCGGATCATGGGCCTGCTCGGGAACGAGTCCCGGGTCCTCGACGTGGGCGGAGGGGCCCGGCCCTTCCGTCGGGCCGACGTGGTGCTGGACCTGATGCCGTACGAGTCGCGCGGGGAGCTCGGCGCCGAGGGACCCGGAGCCGAGCGGTTCACCGCCGACACCTGGGTGCAGCACGACATCTGCGCCCGCGAGCCGTGGCCCTTCGGCGACAAGGAGTTCGACTTCGCCATCTGCTCCCAGACGCTGGAGGACGTCCGGGACCCGATCTGGGTGTGCTCGGAGCTGGTCCGGGTGGCCAAGGCCGGTTATATCGAGACACCCTCCCGCCTGGAGGAGCAGAGCTTCGGGATCCAGGGACCGTGGGTCGGGTGGGGCCACCATCACTGGCTGGTCGAGACCGAGGATGACCGGGTCCGGTTCATCTTCAAGCACCACGTCGTGCACGGCCGGGCTTCGGCCTACTTCCCGGTCGGGTTCGGGGACCGGCTGTCCGACGCCGAGCGGGTGAACGCCTTCTTCTGGAAGGACGGGTTCAGCTACGAGGAGCGGATGTTCTTCGACGACTCCCTCGACGGATACCTGGACTCGTTCGTGTCCTCGGAGCTGGCCCGGCGGGGCCTCTCCCGTCCCGCCCCCGCCCGTGCCTCCCTCCCGCGCCGGGCCATCGACCTGGTGGGTGGGCGGATCCGGAGGTAGTCGCCCCAAGCCGCACTTTTGTGGCGGATTGCCCTCAGGAGCGGGGGCGAATCGGTCGATTGGACCCCAGAGGCTGGAGGGGCGGTCGATGGCCGGGACCTCCGGGACCGCAAGACCGGCGGAGGGGCATCGGACATGCAGAGAGTTCTGGGGTGCGGGACCGGATGGGGAAGGCGTCGCTGGGGCCGGGCACTGGCCGGCGCCTCCGGATGCGGAGTCCTCGCCGTGAGCGTGGTGGCGGCGACCTCGGCCCCGGCCGCCGAGGCGGGCGCCTCGACCGGCACCTCGACGACTGCCGCCGTGACCAACCTCCTGACCGGGTCGCAGGCCACCTTCGACCTCGGCGCCGGGGGCTGGGTGGGCGCCGCCGCCACGGCCCGCCAGGTGGCCACACCGTCCCAGTCCGGCCCCGGGGCTCTGGCGCTGACCTCAACCATCGGCGCGGTGGAGATGGCCACGGTCCAGGGGGCCGGCACGTCGGCGTGGACGCCCGCCGCTCCGGGGCAGGTGTACACCGCCACGGCGTGGGTCCGGGCCGCCACCACAGCCCGTCGGGCCGACGCCATGGTGGCCTTCCGCTCGGCCACCGGGGCGTCCCTCGGGTCGGCCTGGGGCCCGTTGGGCACCGACCAGGCGGCCGCATGGAGCCAGACCGGGCCCGCGGTCGGCATCGCCCCCGCCGGCACCGCCTACGCCGAGACGGCCGTGTTCTTCTACGGCGCCGCAGCCGGCGAGACCCATTACGTCGACACGGTGGCCCTGACCACCCACCCGGGAGGCTCGGCCGCCATAGCCGGGCCCCTGCACACCTCGGGCAACCGGATCTACGACGCCAACGATCAGGTCGTCACCCTGCGCGGCACGGCGAGCGAGTGGCTCGACTGGAACCCCGCGGCTCCCCCCGGGTCCCAGCTCGACGACAACAACATCGCCCACATGAAGCAGTGGGGGGACAACGTGGTCCGCGTCCTGCTCAGCGAGAACTACTGGGACTCCAACGACTGTGCCTACGCGCCCGGCTACGCCAGCGCCGTGGACCGGGTCGTCGACTCCATCACGAGCCGCGGCATGGTGGCGATACTCAGCCTGCACAACAACAGCACGACCCCGTGTGGCCCGTCGGGCCAGTACCGGATGGCCGATGCCCCCGGCTCGATCACCTTCTGGCAGTCGGTCGCCAGCCGCTACAAGACCAACCCCCTGGTGGCGTTCGACCTGTTCAACGAGCCCTACGGCATCACCTGGGACCAGTGGCTCAACGGTGGCCCCCTCGTCGGCGCCTACGGAGTCACGTGGCAGGCGGCCGGTATGCGCCAGATGTACGCCGCCGTGCGCCAGACCGGCGCCGGCAACCTGGTCTTCGTCAGCGGGAACAACTGGGCCAACGATCCGCCGTCGGGCAGCTACCTCCTCGGGGGTGCGAACGTCGTGTACGCCGCCCACGCCTACACCTGCCCGAGATCGGCGCCGCCCAACTGCGCGTCGTCCGATCCCTACAACGTGCCCGCCTTCCTCCGGGCGTGGGCGCCCCTGGCCGCCACCAACCCGGTCATGGTGACGGAGTTCGGCTGGCCCGATCCGGGCGGGTCGGCGTACGTCCAGAGCGTCATCAACTGGGCCGAGTCGCTCGACATCGGCTGGACGGCGTACGGCTGGTACTCGGGAGGGGCCTACGGCGCCCCCGGCGGCCACTTCGGGATCCTGGCCGACACCATCACCTTCCAGC
>DASUHN010000248.1 GCA_036273495.1 Acidimicrobiales bacterium
GGGCTGCTGCTCACCAAGGAGGTCATGTGGCACAACCTCGACAATCCCAGCCTCGAGTCGGCCATCGCCATGGAGAACCGCAACCAGAACATCGCGGCGCGCAGTCCCGAGCTGGCCGAGTACATGAAGGCGTTCAACGAGAAGCGCCCACCGCGCTTCACCTGACGGAGCACCGGCTCAGTACGCCACCAGCCCGCCGTCGATGATGAGCACCTGCCCCGTCATGTAGCTGGAGGCCCCGGACGCGAGGAACAGGACGGGGCCGATCATCTCGTCGGGGTGGGCCAGCCGGCCCAGTTGGCTGATCGTGGATGTGCGGGCCACCGCCTCCGCGCCGGTGTTGCGCACCATGTCGGTGTCCGTGGTTCCTGGGGCCAGGGCGTTCACACGTATCCCCCGCGGGGCGTAGGTGGCGGACATTGTGCGCGTGAACGACATGAGGGCGGACTTGGCGGCGGCGTACATCGACTCCCGCGCCGCGAACATGAACGCCCCGACCGAGATCACGTTGACCACCGCTGCTCCAGAGCTGCGCTCGAGGTGGGGCAGGGCATACTGCACGAGGAAGACCGGACCGCGCAGGTTGACGTCGAACACCTTGGACCACGCGTCCAGTGTGAACTCGCCGACCGGCATGGCCACGGCGGTGGCGGCGTTGTTGACCACGATGTCGATGGCCCCGAAACGGTCCACGGTGGCGTCGACGAGACTCTGCAGTGCGTCGAGATCCCCCATGTGGGTGGGAACACCGAGCGCCTCGGCCCCGAGCGACTGCAGGTGGGCCTCGGTCTCCGCACAGGCCTCCTTCTTGCGGCTGGCCACCACGACCTTGGCGCCGGCCAGCGCCAGCCCCTCGGCCACGGACCGGCCGATCCCCCGCGTGCCGCCGGTGACGATGGCCACCCGTCCGCCCACGTCGAACAGCCCCTCGAGCCGGCTCCGATCCATACCCACCTTCCGTTCCGCTTGGCGACCTTCACGCTACGGTCTGCCGGTGAGCGAAGCGATCCCGCCGCCCTCCTACGTCTCGGGCCACGGGCTGCTGGCGGGGCGGACCGCGGTCATCACCGCCGCCGCCGGAGCCGGCATCGGCTACTCCACCGCCCAGCGCTTCGTCGAGGAGGGGGCGCGGATCGTGATCAGCGACGCCCACGCCCGGCGGGTGGAGGAGGCGGCCGAGCGGCTGGGGGTCGGGGGCATCGCCTGTGACGTGACCGACGAGGCTCAGGTCCAGGCCCTGTTCGACGGCGCCGTCGAGCAGCTGGGCGGGATCGACGTGGTGGTGAACAACGCCGGCCTCGGCGGGACCGCCGACCTCGTCGACATGGCCGACGAGGAGTGGGCGCGCGTCCTCGACGTGTCGCTGACGGGGACGTTCCGCTGCACCCGTGCCGCCCTTCGCCACATGCAGCCGCGCCGGCGGGGGGTGATCGTGAACAACGCGTCGGTGCTCGGCTGGCGCGCCCAGCCCGGCCAGGCGCACTACGCCGCGGCCAAGGCCGGCGTGATGGCCCTCACCCGGTGCGCGGCGATGGAGGCGGCGCCGTTCGGGGTGCGGGTCAACGCCGTGTCACCGTCGCTGTCGATGAACCCGTTCCTGGCCAAGGTCACGTCCGAGGACCTGCTGGCCGACCTGGAGCGACGGGAGGCCTTCGGTCGGTCGGCCGAGCCCTGGGAGGTGGCCAACGTCATCGTCTTCCTCGCCAGCGACTACTCCTCCTACATGACGGGAGAGGTCGTAAGCGTGTCGAACCAGCATCCGTAGGGCCGCTCAGGCGAGCAGCGCCTCGGGCAGGTCGACGAGACGGGAGCGGAGGTACTCCCCCAGGCTCTTGGCCTGCGGATCGGGGCGCGTGCTCGACGCCACGCCCTCGCCGAGGATCCCCACGACGACGAAGTTCACCGCCTTGAGGTTGGCCAGCTCGTAGCGGCGCACGTCGAGACCGGCCGCCTCGGGCACCAGCTCCTTGAACCGGGCCACCGAGAGGTGGTGCGCCAGCCAGGCGTAGCCGGCGGCGGTGCGGGCCCACACCCCGACGTTGGCGTTGCCCCCCTTGTCCCCCGAGCGGGCGCCGAACACCGTTCCGAGCGGCACCCGGCGGGTGGGACCGGCCGGCGGGTCGACGCCGGGCGCCGGCGGCGCCGGGGGCGGGGCGGCGCCCGTCGGGACGGTCGGAGGTACGTGGGTGACGGCGCCGTCGGCCCCCACGACGACCTGGTCGACCACGGCGGCCGGCACCAGAGTCGGCCAGTACACGCCGTAGGCCGACGCCTCCCCCGGCGCCGACGTGGTGTGGAAGCCGGGGTAGCTGGCCAGCGCCAGGGCGGTGGCGGCGTTGGAGAAGGGCCGCCCCACGCGCGTGGGATCGGGATCCTTGACCGTCACCCGCAGCTCGGCCGATGCCTCGGCGTTGGTCGGGGCGTCGGACTTGTCGGTGCGGATCAGCCGCACGTCGACCTCGGAGAAGCGCTCCCGCCCCCCCATCTGCTCGAACAGCGCCGCCTCCGCCACCGCCGCCTTGGCCTCGATGTCGAGGCCGGTCAGGACGAAGGTCATCGTGTTCCGGTAGCCGCCGAGGTAGTTGACGCAGACCTTGTACTGACCCGGCGCAGGCAGTCCGCGGACGCCGGCGACGCGAACCCGGTCCGGCCCCTCCTGCTCCAGGGAGATGGTGTCGAAGCGCGCCACCACGTCGGGGTTGACGTAGTCCGGGGGGCCGATCTCGTACAGGAGCTGGGCGGTGACGGTGCCGACCGACACCCCCCCGCCGGTCCCGGGGTGCTTGGTGATCACGGCTGAGCCGTCGGAGTGCATCTCCGCCACCGGGAAGCCCGGCCGGCGCAGGTCGGGGATCTCGGTGAAGAAGGAGTAGTTGCCCCCGGTGGTCTGGGCCCCGCACTCGAGGATGTGGCCCACGACGACCGCGCCGGCCAGGGAGTCCCAGTCCTCCCTCCCCCACCCGAAGTGCCACGCCGCCGGGCCCACCACCACCGAGGCGTCGGTGACGCGTGGGCACACCACGACCTGGGCCCCGCCGGCCAGCGCCTCGACGATCCCCCACGCCCCCAGGTAGGCGTTGGCCGTCACCGGCTTGCCGGGCAGGTCGCTCCACGGCTGGCCCGTGTCCATGTGGTCGAGCGGCACGCCGGTCGCCACCAGCTCCTCGATCCGGCCCAGCAGATCGTCGCCCTCGATGTGGGCCACGTTCACGGGTGTGCCCAGCCGGTCGGCCAGCTCGCGCATCTTCTCCGCCAGGCCGGCGGGGTTGAGACCGCCGGCGTTGGTCACGACCCTGATCCCCCGGTCCACACACGTCCCCAGCACCTCCTCCATCTGGCGGAGGAAGGTGGTGGCGTAGCCGGTGCCCGCCGTCCGCTGGGCCGACTTCCAGAGGATCAGCATGGTCAGCTCGGCCAGGTAGTCACCGGTGAGGAAGTCGATGGGGCCGCCCTCGACCATCTCCCGGGCCGCCGAGAGCCGGTCCCCGTAGAACCCCGAGCAGTTGGCGACCCGGAGGGGCCCGGTCCCGCTCATCCCCCCGCCCCCCGCCGGAACTGGCCCGGGCGCCGCCCGGGGCCGGCGGGTCCGGCGAAGGCCTGGGCTATCTCCATCCACTCCCGGGCCGGGCCGGGCGTCACGTCCAGGGCGGTGTCGTCGAGGTGGCGGCGCTGGGTCACGACCAGGCAGAAGTCGAGGGCCGCCCCGGTCACCCGGTCGGGCCCGTCCTCGGGTCCCCACGCCCACTCGGCGCCGGACGGCGCCGTGAGCTCGACGCGCATCTCGGCGGCGGGCAGGTCCCGGTCGCGCACCGCGTAGCTGTAGGGCCGGGCCCGCACCCCGATGTGGGCCACGTGGCGGAGGCGGTCGGTACCGGGACGGGCGCGCCCCAGGGCGTCGGCCACGTCCTGACCGTGGGCCCAGGTCTCCATGATCCGGGCCGTGACCTTGGACGCCAGGCTCATCTCCGGCCCGAACCACGGGACCCGGCGGTCGGGCGCCAGGTCCCGGACGGCGGCGACGAGCCGGGCCCGCTCCGCGGCCCACCAGTGCGCCGCCTCCGAGCCTTGGCGGCCGCTCTCGTCCTTGCGCACCCGCTCGACGAAGCCGTCGACGTCGGCGTCGGCGTCGGCGCGGATGACGGCGAAGGCGGCGCCGTCCGTGACCGCGGTGACCGTGGCGGCGTCGAACCAGGCGAGGTGGGTGATCTGGTCCCGGACCGTCCATCCCTCCGCCGGGGTGGGCGTGTCCCACGCCCCGGGGTCGAGCCCGGCCACGAGGGCGGCCACGTCGTGGTGCTCGGCGGCGAGGTCGCGGGCCAGCTCGGCCATCCCCGGACGGCGGCTCACCGCGCCGGCTCCTCGCCCGGGGCCGCCGGCTCCACCACCGCCACGACCTGGCCGACGTCCACCGTGTCCCCGACCGCCACCCGGACCTCCGACACCACCCCGGCCTCCGGGGCCAAGACCTGGTGCTCCATCTTCATGGCCTCGATGACGGCCAGGACCTGGCCGGCGGCCACCGCCGTGCCCGTCGCCACCTCGACCCGCACCACCTTGCCCGGCATGGGCGCCACCAGCGACCCCGCCTCGGCGGCCACGTCGGCGTCCGCAAACCGGGGCAGGGCCCGCAGGACCAGGCTGCGCCCGGGACCGTCGACGAAGACCTCCGGCCCCACCAGGTGGACCCGCATCCGGCGCAGCACTCCGTCGTCGACCAGCTCGACGAGCTCGGGGGCGGCGGTGCCGACGGAGAGGCCGGCCATCTCCTGACCGTCGACCTCGACGCGCCCGTCGCGGTGGAGCCGGTAGCCGACCTCGACGGCGTGCCCGGCGTGCTCGTACCGGCGCACCTGCAGCTGGGAGGGATTGTTCCGGAAGCCCGACGGCACCGGGCCGAGCACCGGGGCGTCGGCGCGGTCGCGGGCCTGCTCGGCCAGGGCGGCGGCGACGGCCGCCACCTCGACCTCCCGCCTGGTCGGCGCGGGCACCAGGTCAGTGGGCGGGTGGCGCTCGAGAAAGGCGGTGTCGGTGCGCCCGGCCAGGAACTCGGGGTGACGGAGCACGCCCACCAGCAGGTCACGGTTGGTGACCGGACCGTGCAGCTCGGCCCGCTGCAGCACCCCCGCCAGCCGGGCGGCGGCCTCGGCCCGGGTCGCGGCGTGGCAGATCACCTTGGCCAGCATCGGGTCGTAGTCGACCCCGACGACGGTCCCGTCCTCCACACCGGCGTCGACCCGGGCTCCTCCGGCAGTCGGATCCCCGGGAGACGCACCGGTGCCGTCCCCGACGCGGAAGCGGTGCAGGGGTCCCGCCGACGGGAGCCAGTCAGCGGCGGGATCCTCGGCGTAGAGGCGGACCTCGACGGCGTGGCCGTCCATGGTCGGCTGCAGGGCGGCGGGGGGAAGGGGCCGCCCGGCGGCGACGTCGAGCTGGAGCCGGACCAGGTCCAGGCCCGTGACCGCCTCGGTCACCGGGTGCTCGACCTGGAGCCGGGTGTTCATCTCGAGGAACCAGAACTCGCCCGAGCCGTCGACCACGAACTCGACCGTCCCCGCCCCGACGTAGCCGACGGCCCGGGCCAGGGCCACGGCGGCGTCCCCCATCCGTCGCCTGCCGGCGGCGTCGAGGAACAGGCTCGGTGACTCCTCGACGATCTTCTGGTGGCGGCGCTGGATCGAGCACTCGCGCTCGAACAGCGAGACCACGTTGCCGTGCTGATCCCCGAACACCTGGACTTCGATGTGGCGGGGCGCCTCGACGTAGCGCTCGACGAACACGGTGTCGTCCCCGAACGCCGACGCCGCCTCGCGGCGGGCCCCGGCCACGGCGTCGGCCAGCTCACCGGGTCGGCGCACGATCCGCATCCCCCGGCCCCCGCCGCCGGCGGAGGCCTTGACCAGCAGGGGCCAGCCGACCTCGTCGGCGACCGCCCCGACCTTGTCGGCGGCCACCCCGGACAGGTCGGCGCCGGGCAGGACCGGGACGCCGTGGGCATCGGCCAGCTGCCGGGCGGCCAGCTTGGACCCCATCACCTCGACGACCGCCGGGCTCGGCCCCACGAAGGTGAGCCCGGCTTCCCCGCACGCCTGGGCAAAGGGGGCGTTCTCC
>DASUHN010000249.1 GCA_036273495.1 Acidimicrobiales bacterium
TGCTCTGCATCACCCCTTCGACCTCCCCGGCCCGGAAGTGGACGGTGTAGCTGTCCTCGGCCGACCACGGATGGTCCGAGACGACGTTGAGCCCGGCGCTCACTCCGGATATCTCGCCGAGCGTGGTGCGCACCTGGTCGATCACGTGAGCGGCGTGGGCGCCGAGCCAGCCCCCGCTCTGGCCGGCGTCGGACCACCAGTCGGGCACGGCGGCGGCGGGGTCGGCCAGCAGGGGCATGTGGAGCATGAACGTGGCCAGGCGGGGGGTGCCGATCATCCCGTCGGCCACCGCCCGCCGGAGCAGGGCCTGCCCGGAGGCGAAACGGAACTCCGTGCCCACCAGATGGACCACCCCCGCCGCCTCGGCCGCCGCCAGCATGGCCCGCGCCTCGGCGGTGTCCCGGGCAAAGGGCTTTTCGCACACCACGTGCCGGCCGCTCCCCACGACCTCCTCGACGATGGCCCGGTGGGTGGCGGGCGGCGTGGCCACCGTGACCACCTCCACGTCGTCGCGCCCCAGGGCGTCGGCCAGCGCCGTGCACGGGTGCGGCACATCGAAGCGCCGGGCCCGCTCCGTCGTGCGCCCGGGGTCCCGGCCGACCAGCGCCACCACCTCGAAGCCGGCGGCGCGCAGGGCGCGCACGTGGGTCAGGCAGCCGAAGCCGGTGCCGACCACGGCCGCGCCCGGTCCCCGCGGGGCGGCGCTCATCCGAGGCGCTCCGCCAGCAGGCGGCGCTGCACCTGGTTGGTGGACGCCGTGCGGGGCAGGGTGTCGACGACCGCCAGCCGGCGGGGGTGCTTGAAGCGGGCCAGCCGGCCGGCGCAGTGGGCCTGGAGCTCGGACAGCTCGGGCGGCGCCGCTCCGTCGGCGGGGACGACGACGGCGCACACCACCTCCCCCCACTGGGCATCGGGCAGGCCGACCACCGCCACGTCGGCCACCTGCGGATGCATCGTCAGCACCTGCTCCACCTCCAGGGGGGAAACCGTCTCTCCGCCGGTGCGGATGACGTCGCGGGCCCGGCCGACGATGGTGAGGTAGCCCTCGTCGTCGACCTCGGCCAGATCTCCGGTCCGATACCACCCGTCGACGACCGCCTCGGCCGTGGCGGCGGGGTCGTCGTAGTAGCCGTCGAACAGCAGGGGACCGCGCACCCACAGCTCCCCGGTGACGTCGATGCGCACGTCGGCGGTGGGGACGACGACGCCGCAGCTGCCGGGCTTGCGCGTCACGTCGCCGTCCTCGAGCATCGCCACCGGGCCGGCCTCGGTGGAGCCGTAGAACACGCGCAGGTTGGCGTTCGGCATGGCGGCGCGGATGGCCTCGAGCAGCTCGAGGGGCGTGGCCGACGTCCCGGTGTCGGCGACGCGGACCGACGACAGGTCCAGTGCCTGGCCGGCGGCGGTCTGCACGTGGTCGAGCAGGCGGCGCCAGATGGCCGGGATGCAGTTGAGCCGGGTGGCGCGGTGGTCCTGGATGGCGGCGCCCAGGGCAGCGGCGTCGAAGGCCGACAGCAGGACGACGCGGTCCCGGGCCTGCCACTGCTGCAGGGCAATGGTCCACGCCCCCATGTGGAACAGCGGGTACGGGCACACCATGGCGCCGCGCGGCTCGAGCAGGGCCCCCGGGTGGGTGCGCAGGTAGCTCACCCGGTGCGAGATCACCACCCCCTTGGGGCGGCCGGTGCTGCCGCTGGTGAAGAAGATGACGTGGGGGTCGTCCTCCCGCAGCTGCCCGCACGAGAGATCGGCAGCGGCGTCCTCTTGCGCCGCCGCTGCGGCCAGGTCGGCCAGCCCGAGAGCGGTGGCTCCGGCTCGGGCCGCCACCTGCTGCGCCGCCTCGGCCCGGTCGGGGTCGAACACGAGGACGGCGGGGCACACCGCCGCCGCCACCGGCGCCGCCTCCCCGGCGGAGAGGGCCGAGCTCAGCGGGGCAAAGACGGCCCCGAGCTTGGCCGCCCCGGCGAAGACCTTGAGGGTGTCGAGGTTGGTGGCGCTCCACACCACCACCCGGTCCCCCCGGCCCACCCCCCGGGCCGCCAGAGCGCGGCCATAGGAGTTGGCCCCGGCGTCGAGATCGGAGAAGGTCAGCTCCGCCCCGTCCAGCGCCGCCGCCACCCGCCCGGGCACGGAGCGCGCCGCGCTGCGGAAGACGTCCCCGATCAGCAGGTCGCCGGCCGGCATCTCGAGCGGTAGCCCCCTCCTCCGACTCCAGAACATTGTTCTGGACAATCCAGAACAGGATTGTATGTTGAAGGGCGATGGTGCGCACGCCCGAGCTGAGCCAGGCCGTGGTCCGCCGCTCCCTCGAGCGGTCCATGGCCCAGCGGGAGCAGTCGTACGTCCAGGAGGTGCAGCGGATCGTCGACGCCACCTACCGGCTGGTGGCCCGCACCGGCAGCTTCGATCCCCGCCTCCGGGACATCCTGCGGGAGTCGGGCCTGTCGACCCAGGCCTTCTACAAGCACTTCCGCTCCAAGGACGAGCTGATGCTGGTGCTGCTCGACGACGGCCGCCGCCGCCTGGTCGGCTACCTGGCCCACCGGATGGAGAAGGAGGGGACGCCCGAGGGCCGGGTCCGGGCGTGGATCGAGGGCGTGCTGGCCCAGGCCGCCGACCCCGACGTGGCGGCGCGCACCCGCCCCTTCCTGGCCCATCAGGACCGGTTGGCGGAGCAGTTCCCCGAGGAGCAGCAGGAGGCGGTCGACCTGCTCTTGGGCCTGCTGGCCGATGCCGTGGCCGACCTGCCCGGCGGCCGCAGCGCCGCCGCCGCCCGCCGCGACGCCCGGGCCGTCTACGAGGTCAGCTTCGGCACCCTGCACGCCCACGTCAGCCGGGGCACCCGCCCCTCGGCCGCCGAGACCGACCATTTGGTGCAGTTCTGCCTCAAGGGGATCGGGGCCCCCTAGTCCCCGGCGGCGCCGCTCGGGCGGCCCGGAACGAACTACGAAAAGGAGAGCGATGCCGGCAGAGCGAGTCCTCGGGGGAGTGGCCACCAAGGTTCTCCTGGACAACGACCGGGTGCGGATCTGGGAGATGCGCCTCGACCCGGGGCAGGACAGCGCCGTGCACAGGCACGACCTCGACTACGTCCTCGTGCAGATCGACGGTGACCGCATCGCCGGCGTGCCCGAGCCCGACTCCCAGGGCCAGTACAACGAGTACATCGAGGCCGACGTGGCCCCGGGCAACGCCATCTACATCGGGCGCGGCGGCGTGGAGACGGCGCGCAACGTCGGCAAGAAGCCGTACTACGAGATCCTGATCGAGCTCAAGGACTGACCCGTCCCGGCCCGCCCGTGGCCGTGGTAGACACCGCTGTTCCCACGGGGGGGCGGACGAAGGAGGAGCGGTGGCATACCCGCTGGATCCTGGAGGCGTGAACGACTACCCGGTCAAGGCCGGCAGCGCCCTGGTCACGATGGTCGATCCCCACAAGGGGTTCGAGAAGGCCTACAACCGCTGGTACGAGAGGGACCACTACTACGCCGGCTGCATGATCGGTCCGTACCTCTTCGCCGGCAGCCGGTGGATCGCGCCCCGGTTCCTCCGCGACCTGCGCTGGCCGAAGACGGAGAAGGTGGCCCAGCCCTACGACGCCGGCGCCTACGTCTCGATCTACTGGGTCGAGAAGGGTCACCACGAGGAGCACTTCGACCAGTGGGCCCTCCCGCAGGTGCACTGGCTGTACTCCAACAACCGGGGCTTCGCCGAGCGCAGCCACGTCCACACCGTGGTGGTGGATCACGTCGGCGCCAACTACCGCGACGACGACCCGGTGCCGGTCGACCTGGCCCTCGACCACGGCTATCCCGGCATCGTGGTGGCGTGGTTCGACGGACGCGACGGCCGGACGGCGGCGGACCTGCACCGCGACCTGTCTGCGAGCATCATCCCCGACGCCCTGTCCGGCTCGGCCATCGAGATCGCCTCGTCGTGGACGCCGCACGCACCGTCCGAGGAGGTCTCGTCGGGTAGCCCGATGCCCCTCGGCACCCCGGCCGGCGGCACCAACCGGCTGCTGCAGATCCTGTTCGTGGACGGGGACGTCCGCGAGGCGTTGAAGGGACTGCGCGACTACACCGACGCCGTCGAGAAGGCGGGCGTGGCCGACACCCAGCTGGTGGCCCCGTTCTTCCGGACCACTCCGGGCCGGGACACCTACCTGGACCAGCTCTGGTAGCCGCGGCCCGGCCCGCCCCCGCGGCCCGGGCCGGTCAGCCGAAGTGGGCCGCCACCTCGGTGCGGAACATCTCGAGGGTGTCGAGGGTGCGCTCGACCGGACCCATCGTCCAGTCGGGAACGATCAGTTCCTCGACGCCGACCGCCTGGTAGGCGCCGACCCGGTCGGTCACCTCGGCCGGGGTCCCGACCAGCACCGGCCGGCCCGGGCCCTGGTCCCGGAAGCGGGCCAGCCACGACTCGTCCTTGCTCAGGAACACCATCGCCTGCGTCGAGCGGCGGATCGTGCCCGGGTCGCGCCCGATCTCCTCGCAGTAGCCGTCGAGCAGCCCGCTCTTGTGCTTGAACACGTCGGGGGTGGTCCAGGCGTTCCATTCGTCGGCGTAGCGGGCGGCGACGGGCAGCGTCCGCTTCTCGCCGGCGCCGCCGACGAGCAGGGGAAGGTGGCCCTCGTGGCGCTTGGGCTCACAGGGCGCGTCGGTCAGGCGGTAGTACCGGCCCGAGTAGGTGGTGCGCGTCTCTCGCAGCAACGAGCTCACGACCGCGCACGCCTCCTCCAGCCGGTCCACCCGCTCCCCGGGCGCCGGCAGGTCTATGCCGTAGGCGGCGTGCTCGTTGACCTGCCACCCCGCACCGAGGCCGAGGACCAGGCGCCCGCCGCTCATGTGGTCGATGGTGGCGGCGGTGTTCGCCAGCACGGCCGGGTGCCGGTAGAGGTTCCCGGACACCAGAGAGCCGAGCCGGAGCCGTTCCGTCCGGGCGGCCAGCCCGGCCAGCACCGACCAGCACTCGAGATAGGCGCCGTCGCTCGGCCGGCCCTCCGGATCGTCGGGCATGAAGTGGTCGGCGTAGTACGCCCCGTCCCACCCCGTCTCGTCGCACCGCTCGACGATCTCGCGGACCTGGTCCCATGTCCGCTGCGGGTTCGGCCACACACTGAAGCGCATCGGGGGAGCCTAAAGGAGCGCTCGGCGCACCTCCGGGGCGGCGTCGGCGTCGGCGCCGGCCGGGCACCGGCCCGTGATCCGCTCCATGCATTCGGCGAACTCGGCCAGGTCCACTCCCCGCAAGTGGTCCATGACGTGCTCCCGCACCCCCCGCAGGTGGGTGACGTAGGCCTCCCGCAGCTTGGCCAGGCCGCCGTCGGTGAGCCGGGCGTAGCTGCCCCGGGCGTCGGACGGGCACTTGGTGCGCTCGACCAGGCCCTGGCGGACGAGGCGGTCCACCACCCGGGTCATCCCCGAGAGTGACAGGGCGGCCCGGTCGGCCAGGTCGGTCATGCGCAGGGCCTGCTCCGGCTCCTCGGACAGGTTCACGAGCACGACGTATTCCGCCATGGTCAGGCGGTGCTCCGCCTCCAGCTCGGACTCGAGGACCCGGGGCAGGACGATCATCGCCCGGGCCACGGCCCGCCACGCCCGCTCCTCGGCGGGGTCCAGGGGCACCACCCGCGGTGGGCGGGGGGAGGTCGGGGTGGACGCCGGCATGTCCGCCATTATAGTTGCTTGACGAAGCAAGTGCGAGGGTATACGATGTTGTTGCTTGCTCAAGCATTAAAGGAGATCGCCAGATGACCACTGAGACCGACACCACCGCCCAGACCTCGCCCGCCGGGACCGTCACCGGCCAGTACCAGATCGACCCCGCCCACAGCCGCCTCGGCTTCGTGGCCCGGCACGCCATGGTGACCAAGGTCCGGGGGAAGTTCAACGACTTCTCCGGGAGCCTCTACCTGGACGAGGCCGACCCGAGCCGCTCCACCGCCGAGGTGACCGTGCAGATGGGTACCGTCGAGACCGGCCAGCCCCAGCGCGACGAGCACCTGCGCACCAGCGACTTCTTCGAGGTCGAGAAGTACCCGACCATGACCTTCAAGTCGACCAAGGCCGAGCGCAACGGGCAGGACAACTACCGCCTCACCGGGGACCTCACCATCAAGGGCGTCTCCCGGCCCGTGACCCTGGACATCGAGTACAACGGCCTGGTCCGGGACCCCTTCGGCAACGACCGGGCCGGCTTCGAGGCCCGGACGGTCATCAATCGCAAGGACTGGGGCCTCACCTGGAACGCCGCCCTGGAGGCCGGAGGGGTGATGGTGTCCGACAAGATCACCCTCGAGCTCGACATCGCCGCTGTGCGCACGCCGACGGAGGCATGACCGACCCGACCGCTCCGGGCCGCCCTCCGCTCACCTGAGCCGGGGCGGCCCGAAGTCGTTGGGGAAGCCGGGCCGGCCCGCCCCCGGCAGGGGATAGGGATCCGCACCCACCACCACCCACCTGCTCCCCTCGAGCGCCACGGTGTCCCGGTCGGCCCCGCCCGTCGGACAGCAGTGGGGATCGTCCTCCCGGTAGATCGGGTGGTAGGTGACGATCCGGCCCCCCGAGAGGGTGGCGGCCCCCTTGTAGACGGCGATCTGGCTGCCGACCAGCCCCCCTGCCCCGCCCACCACGTCGAGGTCGAGGACTCCGCCCGTCCCCTCGTTCTCGAAGCCGAAGACCAGCTCCTGGTGGTGGTCCCCGGCCAGGTCGGCGCTACGCAGCGCCGCCCACGCCCACATCGGGGTGGTGGGGTCCCCGGCCGCCAGGATCCTCACCTCCTGCTGGCCCTGCTCCCTCCACACCGCCACCTGCCACACCGCCGGGTTCCCGCCGCTGGAGCGGCTCTCGACCACCCCGGTCAGGACGGCCGGGCCCGTGTCGACGCGCACGCACTCGGCGCGCCACCCCGGGTCATGGAGAGCGGCGCAGCCCCGGGACCGGGGAGCAGTGGGAGCGGGCGCCCCGACCGGGGCCAGCCAGGGGGCGATCCCGTCCTGGTTGGTCGCGGTGCCGGCGTCCGCCTCGACGGGGGTGATTCCCGGCGCCCAGGTGGGCGGCGGGGTCTTGGACGGCGGGGACGTCCGGCCGGCGCCGGCGCGACCGGCCGGCTTGCGGGCCGGGCCCGAGCCCCCGCTGCAGGCGGCCAGCAGGAGGGCGCAAGAGGCCCCGACCACCACCGCTCCGACCCGCCTCCGCGCCGGCCCGGCCGTGCCTCCAGTGTTCACTTGCGTCCAGGTCGCAGGTAGGGGAGCATGGGCGCATGTCGGCTCTGGCAAGCGCCGAACTGATCACCCCGGCCGGCCGTATCGAACGGGTGCGCCGCGCCATGACCCCCTCGGAGTGGCGGCGCACCGGGGCCATGGTCGGCTTCGTCGTGTTCCTGCACGTGCTCGGGTTCCTCCTGCTGTTCCTGGCCGCCCCCCATCACTACACCGTGTCGAGCGGGACGACGTTCGGCATCGGGACCGGTCTTCTGGCCTACACGCTGGGGATGCGCCACGCCTTCGACGCCGACCACATCACCGCCATCGACAACACCACCCGCAAGCTCATGGCCGAGGGCAAGCGTCCACTGTCCACCGGGTTCTGGTTCTCTCTCGGCCACTCCAGCGTGGTGTTCTTCCTCTCGATCCTGCTCAACTTCGGCATCCGGGCCCTGACCGGGCAGGTGCGCAACCAGCAGTCCGGACTGCACCACTACACCGGCCTCATCGGGACGCTGGTGTCGGGGAGCTTCCTGTACGTGATCGCCATCCTCAACCTGGTGATCCTGGTGTCGATCGTCGGCATCTTCCTGGCTCTGCGGCGCGGCCAGTTCGACCACGACGAGCTCGAGCGTCAGTTGAACGCCCGGGGGATGATGAACCGCTTCTTCGGTCCGCTGGCCCGCCGGATCGACGCGCCGTGGAAGATGTACCCCCTCGGTTTCCTGTTCGGCCTCGGGTTCGACACCGCCACCGAGATAGCCCTCCTGGTTCTGGCGGGGGGGTCGGTGGCCGCCGGCCTGCCCTTCTGGGCCATCCTGTCGCTGCCGATCCTGTTTGCCGCCGGGATGTCGCTGCTCGACACCGCCGACGGCTCGTTCATGAACTTCGCCTACGGGTGGGCGTTCTCCAACCCGGTGCGGAAGGTGTACTACAACATCACCATCACCGCCCTGTCGGTGGCGGTGGCGTTCGTGATCGGCACCATCGAGCTGCTGTCGGTCCTGCAGAGCGAGCTCCGTCTCTCGGGTGGGTTCTGGGACCTCGTCGGCCGCTTCGACATCAACAAGGCCGGCTTCTTCATCGTCGGGCTGTTCGTCGTGGTGTGGGCGGTGGCGCTGGGCGTGTGGCGGTGGGGGCGGGTCGAGCAGCGCTTCGCCCTGTCCGGCGGCGCCGACTGAGAGTCCGCGAGCGTGAACCGCGGCGGCGGGCCGCCCGGCGTGTGTAATAGGCGGGGTGGCGCAGGCAGCCGACGACCAGCTGGCTGCTGAGGCGCGTGCGCTGGCCGCCGCGCTGCTCACCGAGGGCCGGGCCGGCGCCACCCGGTCGCAGGTCCGCCGCCAGACCCGCCTGCGCCGGGTGCTCCAGAGCGACACCGGCACCCGGCTGGTGTTCTCCCTCGCCGACCGGGTGCTGCGCCCGTTCGACTTCCCGACCGCCGCCCGCCAGCTGATGGCGGTGACGACCGGGCCACTCGACGGGGTCTCGGAGTGGGACCGGCTCCTTCTGCGCGCCGGCGCCGTCACGGCGCGCCTGGCGCCCGGCCCGGTGACCGGACTGGTGTCGGCCCGGCTCCGGCACGAGACCGACCTCCTCGTGTATCCCGCCGAGCCCCGTCCCCTCGGGCGGCGCCTCGGCCGGCTGCGGGGGGCGGGCCGCCGGCCCAACCTCAACCTCCTCGGGGAGGCGATCCTCGGCTGGCAGGAGGCGGAGAAGCGGGTCGCCTCGGTCGAGACGCTGCTCCGTCGCCCCGACGTCGACTGCGTGTCGGTGAAGGTCTCGGCGGTGGCGCCCGGGCTGTCGCTGATCGATTCCGCCGGGTCGGTCGAACGCGTAGCCGGTCCGTTGCTCCGCCTGTACCGGCTGGCCGCGTCCTACGACCCTCCCAAGCTGGTGAACCTCGACATGGAGGAGCATCGCGACCTCGACCTCACCGTGGAGTCGTTCATCGCCGTCCTCGACCGGCCCGAGCTCTCCTCTCTCACCGCCGGCATAGCCCTCCAGGCCTACCTGCCCGACAGCCACGGCGCCCTGGAGCGTCTCCTGGCGTTTGCCGAGGAGCGCCGGCGCACGGGCAGGGCGCCGATCCGCATCCGGCTGGTGAAGGGCGCCAACCTCGCCATGGAGCAGGTCGACGCCGAGGCCCACGGGTGGCCCGCCCCGTCGTATCCCAGCAAGGCGGACACCGACGCCTCCTACCTGGCCCTGCTCGAGAAGCTGGTGGAGGCGGCCCGCCGCGGCGTAACCCAGGTCGGGGTCGCCTCCCACAACCTGTTCGACGTGGCCCTGGCGCTGGTCCTGGCCGAGCGCTTCGGCGTGCACCTTGACATCGAGATGCTGGCGGGGATGGCCGACGACCAGGCCGATGCGGTGGCCCGCCGGGCGGGCGGCCTCCTGCTGTACGTGCCCGCCACCTCCCGCCGGGACTTCCGCAACGCCCTCGCCTACCTGGCCCGGCGCCTGGACGAGAACGCCACGCCCGAGGGCTTCCTGCGCCACGCCCTCGACATGGAGCCGGACGGCGAGGCGTGGACGGAGCAGGCCCGGCGGTTCGACGCCTCGATGCAGAGCCGCCGCCGGGTGCGGACCGTTCCGTTCCAGACCCAGGACCGAACCGCGCCGCCGGGCCCCGCCTCCCCCGACGCCTCGACCGCGTCACCGCCCCACTTCGCCAACGACCCCGACACCGACCTCACCGTGCCCGCCAACCGGGAGTGGGCCCTCGCCGCCCTGCGCCGGCCCCGCCCCCCGGCCCCCGCCGCTGCCGGCGAGGCCGACGTCGAGCGCGCCGTGGGCCGGGTCGCAGCAGCGGTGCGGGAGTGGCAGGCGGCCGCGCCCGGAGAGCGGGGCCGGATCCTCGGCGCCGCCGCCGACGTCATGGCGGCGGGCCGCGCCGACGCGGTGGCGGCCATGGCGGCGGAGGCGGGCAAGACCTTTGCCGAAGCCGACCCGGAGGTCTCGGAGGCGGTCGACTACGCCCGCTGGTACGCCGGGGCGGTCGGCCTCCTCGACGAGCTCGGCGGACGCGTCGACAGCCGTCCGCTCGGGGTGGTGGTCGTGGCCCCGCCGTGGAACTTCCCCTATGCCATCCCCGCCGGCGGGGTCCTGGCCGCGCTGGCGGCGGGCAACAGCGTGATCCTGAAGCCGAGCCCCGAGGCCCCCGCCGCGTCGGCCCTCATCGTCGAGCAGCTGCACGAGGCCGGCGTGCCCGAGGACGTGGTGGCGCTGGTGGCGGCGCCGGACGGGCCGGCCGGGGAGCGGTTGGTGACCCATCCCGACGTGGGGGCGGTGGTGCTCACCGGGTCGTGGGAGACGGCCAGGCTGTTCAGGCGGTGGGCGCCGGGCCGGCGCCTCCTGGCCGAGACCAGCGGCAAGAACGCCCTGGTCGTGAGCGCCACCGCCGACGTCGACCAGGCGGTGCGCGACCTGGTGCGCTCGGCGTTCGGCCACGCCGGCCAGAAGTGCTCGGCGGCCAGCCTGGCCATCGTGGCCGGCCCGCTCCACGACCGCAGCCCGTTCCTGCGCCAGCTGGCCGACGCGGTGCGCAGCCTGCGCGTCGGCCCCGCCACCGACCCGGCCACCGACGTCGGTCCCATCGTCGGGCCGTTCACCCCTGCTCTGGAGCGGGCGCTCACCGCGCTCGATCCGGGCGAGTCATGGCTGGTCGAGCCCCGCTGCCTCGATGCCGACCGGAGGCTGTGGTCCCCGGGGGTGCGCACCGGTGTCCGTCCCGGCTCGTGGGCGCACATGACCGAGTGGTTCGGTCCCGTGCTCGGGGTGATGCGCGCCGCCGACCTCGATCAGGCCCTGGAGTGGCAGAACGCCGTGCCCTACGGGCTGACCGCCGGATTGCACGCCCTCGACCCCGCCGAGCACCGGCGCTGGGCCGACGCCGTCCAGGCCGGCAACGCCTACATCAACCGGCACACGACCGGCGCCATCGTCGGCCGCCAGCCCTTCGGAGGCTGGAAGCGCTCGAGTTCCGGGCCCACCGCCAAGGCCGGCGGTCCCAACTACCTGATCGGGCTGCGGCGCTGGTGGGACGCGTCGCCCGTGGGTGTCGAGGACGCCGCCCGTGACTACGCCGGCTGGATGGACCGCCACTTCGGGCGGACCACCGAGCTGGCCGGGCTGCACAGCGAGTCCAACGAGCTGCGCTACCGGCCCTTCGCGCCGGGGGTCATCGTGCGCGCGTCCGCCGACGTCTCCGACGAGGAGCTGGAGAAGGCGGCGCGGGCGGCCGCCGTGACCGGGACGCCGTTGAGCGTCTCGCGGGCCGCCTCGGAGAGCGCCGCCGGCCTGGCCGCCCGTCTGCCGGGCCGCCCGGACGCCCGCCTGCGCATCCTCGGTCCACCCGAGCCCGAGGTGCTGGCCGCCGCCGCCGAGCACGGCGTGACGGTCCTCGACGAGCCGATCTGCTCGCACGGGCGCATCGAGCTGGTGCGGTGGCTGCGCGAGCAGGTGATCTCCCGCAGCCTGCACCGCTACGGCAACGTCGTCTACGACCGGAACGACCTGACGGCGGCGGGCCGGGGCCGGCGGGCCGGACGCGTCGATCGGCGCCGTCAGGCCACGGCGTAGATCTGCCATTCCTCGGGCAGGCCCTTCAGCTGGTGGCTGCCCTTGTCGCAGAAGCCCAGCCCCGAGCCGACCACGAGGTCCTTCACCGTGCGCGACACCAGGATCTCCCCCGGGCCGGCCAGGGCCGACACCCGGGCGCCGATGTGCACCGCCACCCCGCCCACGTCGGACTGGCGCATCTCGACCTCGCCGGTGTGGATGCCGGCGCGGATGGCCAGGCCCAGCGGCGCCGAGCCGTCGCGTAGGGCCGTGGCGCAGCGGATGGCCCGGGCCGGACCGTCGAAGGTGGCCAGCACGCCGTCGCCGGTGGTCTTCACCAGCCGGCCGCCGTACTCCCCGATGCGCAGGCGGGCCAGGTCGTCGTGGCGGTCGAGCAGCTCCCGCCAGCGCCGGTCCCCGAGCGCCACCGCCTGCTCCGTCGAGCCCACGATGTCGGTGAACAGCACGGTCGCGAGAACGCGGTCGGTCGGTCCGGACGAGGCGTCGACGGGATGCCCGACGACGAACTCCTCGAACGCGTCCAGCACCGGCTCGATGTCCTCCTCCCGCCACGAGACGTGGAAGTCCCCGGGAAGCTCGGCCAGGCGCGCCCCGTCGATGCCCTCCACCAGGCAGCGGCTGTGGGCGACCGGGACCAAGGGATCACCCTTGGTGTGGATTACGAGGGTGGGGCAGTGGATGAGAGGCAGGGCGGCCCGGACGTCGATGGCGACGTTGTTCCGCATGATCTCCGCCACGGCCGGCGGGGTGCAGGCGTTGCGCTCGAAGCGGGCGAGGAAGGCGTCGGTCTCCGGCGTCTCGGGAGCGTGCTGGAGGACGTACCGCAGGCCCCGGCCGGTGCCCCAGGCCTGCTCCAGCATCCCGGGAAAGGCGTCGACGACGTGGGCCGGAAGCCCGGCCGGGTAGTCGACGTCCGGCGTGCACCGGGCGTAGGTCCCGTACAGGGCCAGGGCCGTCACCCGCTCCGGGTAGGTGGCGGCGAAGGTCATGGCCAGGGGCCCGCCCTCGCTCATGGCGAAGAGGGCGGCCTTTTCCAGGCCGGCGGCGTCCATCACCGCCCGGACGTCGTCCATCCGGTCCTCCACCGAGCCGCTGCCGAGCGAGCGGTCCGACAGGCCCGTACCCCGCTTGTCGAATATCACCAATCGGGCAAAGCGGCTGGTCCGCTCCATGAGAGGCCGGAAGAACGGGGAGTCCCAGTTCAGCTCGACATGCGAGATGAACCCGGGGATGAACACCACGTCCGGGGGGCCGTGGCCCAGGACCTGGTATGCGATCGAGAGCCCGCCACTGCGGGCGTAGCGCACATCCGTCGTCACAGCGCCCCAGAGTGGCACGCTCGGGCGGCCACGGAGAGAAGGGTGGTCGCGATGGAGACCGAGACCGTCGAGCTGCAGGGTCACATCATTGACTCCCTGATCCTGGCCAAGGTGCTCGACGTGATCCTGGGGGCCGGCGCCGACTACCGGGTCGTCGACGTGGACATCGGCCGGACCAACGCCGACGCCAGCCGGGCCCGCCTGGAGGTCTCCGCCGCCGACCGGGCCGGCCTCGACCGCCTCCTCGAGCAGCTGCAGGTCCACGGGGCCAACCGGGTCGTGCGGGGGGACGCCGTCCTCGTGCCCGCCGAGCGCGACGGCGTCCTGCCCGCCGGCTTCTACTCCACGACCAATCTCTCGACGCGGGTGCTGGTGGGCGGGGGGTGGCTCGACGTCGAGAACCCGGAGATGGACTGCGCCCTCGTGGTGGCCGACGGCCGGGCCCGCACCGTCCCCATGCACCGGATCGGCGCCGGGGACCCGGTGGTCGTCGGGATGGAGGGTGTCGAGGTGGTGGCCCCGTCCCGGCCTCGGGGCTCGACCCCGTTCGAGTTCATGTCGTCGGAGGTGAGCTCGGAGAAGCCCAAGGCCCTGGTGGTGGCCGAGGTGGCCCGCCGCATCGCATCCGCCAAGGAGGCCGGCGGGAAGGTCCTGGCCGTCTGCGGGCCGGCGGTGGTGCACACCGGCGCCGCCCCCGACGTGGCCCGGCTGGTGCGGGAGGGCTGGGTGGACGTGCTGTTCGCGGGTAACGGCTTTGCCACCCACGACATCGAGTCGAACGTGCTCGGGACGTCGCTCGGGGTGTCGATGTCCGAGGGGACGCCGACGGAGCACGGGCACGCCAACCACCTGCGGGCCATCAACGAGGTGCGCCGGCGGGGGTCGATCGCCGCCGCCGTCGCCGACGGCTTCCTCCCGGGCGGGGTGATGCACGACTGCGTGAAGAAGGGCGTGCCGTTCGTGCTCGCCGGCTCGATTCGCGACGACGGCCCGCTGCCCGACGTGTACACCGACGTGGTCGAGGCCGCCGACGCCATGCGGGCCCAGCTGGGCGGGGTCACCGTGGCCCTGATGCTGGCGTCGACGCTGCACGCCATCGCCACCGGCAACCTGCTGCCGGCGGGGGTCGAGACCTACTGCGTCGACATCAACCAGGCGGTGGTGACCAAGCTGGCCGACCGCGGCAGCCACCAGGCCCTCGGGATCGTGACCGACGTCGGCCTGTTCCTGCGGGACCTGGTCGGGGAGCTGTGTGGACCCTGACGGGCCGGCGGTGAGCGGCCCGGGGTGGGGCCGGCGCTACCTCATGTGCCCGCCCAGCTACTTCGGCGTCCTGTACGAGATCAACCCCTGGATGCACCGCGAGGTGGCGGTCGACCGCGACCGGGCCCGGGAGCAGTGGGAGAACCTGCGCGCCACATTGACCGCCGCCGGCGCCGAGGTGGAGACCATGGATCCGGAGGCGGCGGTGCCCGACCTCGTGTTCACCGCCAACGCCGGGGTGGTCAACGGCGGCCAGTTCGTGCCCGCCCGGTTCCGCCACGCCGAGCGCCGGCCCGAGACCGAGCACGACGTCGCCTGGTTCTCGGCCCGCGGCTACGACATCTCGTTGCTGCCGGAGGACGTGTGCCAGGAGGGGGCCGGGGACGGGCTGCCGTTCGCGGGTGTGCTGCTGGCCGGGTACCGGTGGCGGTCCGACGCCGCCAGCCACGCTTACCTCTCCGCCCTGACCGGCGCCGCCGTCCGCTCCATCGAGCTGGTCGACGAGCGCCTCTACCACCTGGACCTCACGTTCTGTCCCCTCGACGACCGCCGGGCCATCGTGGCCCCGACCGGCTGGGACCGCTACGGCTGGCGGGTGGTCGAGGCCCTGGTGCCCGAGCTGCTCGTGCTCGAAGCCGACGAGGCTCTGGCGTTCTGCGCCAACTCGGTGGTCGTCGGCAGCCGCATCGTGATGCCGAGCTGCCCGCCCCGCGTCGGGCGGCAGCTGGAGAAGTGGGGCTTCGACGTTGAGGTCTGCGAGGTGGGGGAGTTCCTCAAGGCGGGGGGAGGCTGCCGGTGCCTCACCCTGGCCCTCGACGTCTCCCTCCACCCCCGGTAGCCCGCAGCAGCGACGCGGCCAGCCCCCCCGCCACGACGAGAGGGAGCAACCACCAGGCGGCGACCCCGTTGTGGGCCAGCAGGTACACGACGACCAGGGCCACCGCCACCCCGGCGGCCACCGTCCAGTCGTCACCGACGACGAAGTCGTAGAGGAAGCGCCCCAGGGCCGACACGGCGCGCATCTCAGGCGGAGCTCACGGCCATCTGGCCCCGCTGGCGCTGACGCAGCATCCCGACCAGGGCAAACGACATGGCCACCGTGAACGCGAGCACCCCGATGATCGACGCGTCGGACCCGGGCCAGTGCACGCCGGCGCCCTCGGCGGACCAGAAGGTGCCGAAGGTCGTGAGCATGACCCCGACGGCGAACTTCATGGTGTTCTCCGGGACCCGCGAGAGCGGGGCGTGCACCGCCACCCCGACGACCCCCACGATCACCAGAGCGGCGGCCGCCGCCACCGCGGCCAGCGGCAGGTTGTGCTGGTTCGCTCCGAACGTCAACACGATGAAGGCCACCTCGGTGCCCTCCAGGAAGACCCCCTTGAACGCCACCGTGAAGGCGTAGCCGTCGAGGCGCCGGGGGGCGCCGGCCCCGGCGGCCTGGCGGGCCCGCTCCAGCTCCTCGCGGTAGATGGCGTCCTCATCGTGGAGGGCCTTGTACCCGCTGGCCCGCAGGATGGCCTTGCGCAGCCACTGCAGCCCGAAGACCAGGAGCAGGGCGCCGACCACCAGGCGCAGAGCGTTGATCGGGATCCGGGTCAGGGCCGGGCCGAGCGCCGCCACGAGCACCGCCAGTGCCAGGGCGGCCGCCGCCACCCCGGCCATGGTCGACCGCCAGCCCCGTGTGACCCCGACGGCCAGGACGATGGTCAGAGCCTCGACCATCTCGACGGAGCAGGCCAGAAACGCGGCCAGGAACAGAAAGACGGCCCGCACCGCCCCATTCTGCCCGGCGCGGCGATCGGACCTGCGGGGATCGGTGCCCGGACGGTCCCAGCCCCGCCCGGACTTCCGGTCCTCTTGGTCCCGTAAGTTCGACGGCGGAGGCGGGGCACCTGCCCGGGTCGGCCCCGAGCACGACTTAGGGTTGTCCCGGTGACGGCACCTTCCGGTGAGGTCGGCAACTCCGGCGAAACCGGCGGGGCCCACCGGCCCCCCGCCGTGTCCGACGAGGCGGCCATGGAGCTGGCCCTCGAGGAGGCCGCCGCCGCTTCCGGCCACGGCGACGTCCCGGTCGGGGCGGTGGTGCTGGTTGACGGCCTGGTGGTGGCCCGCCGCCACAACGAGCGGGAGCTGAACGGGGACCCGACGGCCCACGCCGAGCTGCTGGCCATCCGGGACGCCGCCGCCTCCCGCCCGGGCTGGCGCCTCGACGACGCCACGGTCGTGGTGACGCTGGAGCCCTGTCCGATGTGCGCCGGCGCGCTGCTGGCCGCCCGGGTCCGCCGGTTGGTCTTCGGCGCCCCCGACCCCAAGGCCGGGGCCTGCGGCTCGCTCTACAACCTCTGCGTCGACCCCCGGCTCCACCACGAGATCGAGGTGCGCGCCGGGGTGGGGGCCGAGCGGGCGGGGGAGCTGCTCAGCGGGTTCTTCGCCGAACGACGCGGCGGTTAGCCTTGCTTCCCGGAGGGATGCGAGAGCGGCCGAATCGGACGGTCTCGAAAACCGTTGTGTCCTTTGGGCACCGTGGGTTCAAATCCCACTCCCTCCGCACCCGCGGCCCGGGCTGTCCGAACAGGGCGGCCCGGGCCGTCACGCGAACCGCGATCGCGCTCGCCGTGGCCGCCGCCGCCATGCTCGTGCCCGCCCTCTCCTCGGTACCGGCCGCATCCGCAGCCACCGCCGTTCCGGGCGCCCCGTCGTGCCCCCTGTTCCCGCCCGACGACGTCTGGAACGCCGACATCTCCGCCCTGCCCGTCGACGCCCACTCGGCCCAGTGGCTGGCGTCGATGTCCGCCTCCACCACCAACCTGCACCCCGACTTCGGGGCGTCCGGAGA
>DASUHN010000250.1 GCA_036273495.1 Acidimicrobiales bacterium
GGGGCGCTGGCGGCGGGCCCGATCGACGCCATCCTGGACCGCCCCTCCGCCCTGCGGCGCCTGGCCCAGCTCGAGCACCCCGTCGTCCTGTTCGGTCGCTGCGGCTGGGAGCCGTCGTGGTCGCCCGAGGTGCCGCTCCTGCTGGACGTCCCGCCGACCACGACCGAGGAGCGCCGGGCCCAGCTGCGCTCGAGCCTGGCCGGGGCGGTCGAGGCCGACCTCGACCCGGTGGCGGCCACCGCCCAGTTCCGGCTCACGGTGGAGCAGATCGACCGGGCCGCTCGCGCCGCCCTCCTCGAGGCCCGCGTCGAGCAGACGGCGGTGACGGCGCGGGCGCTGCGTCACGGCGCCCGGGCCCAGAACTCCCCGGGCCTCGAGCGCCTGGCCCGCCGCATCGAGCCCGCCGTCGGCTGGGACGACCTCGTCCTGGCGCCGGCATCGTTGGAGTCGCTCCGGGACCTGGCCATCCGGGCCCGCCAGCGCGAGCGGGTGCTCGACGGCTGGCGGATGCGTCCCGGGGGTGGCCGGGGCCGGGGCGTCACGAGCCTGTTTGCCGGGGACCCCGGCACCGGCAAGACGATGTCGGCCGAGGTGCTCGCCTACGCCCTCGGCATGGACCTGTACGTGGTGAGCCTGCCGACGGTCGTCGACAAGTACGTGGGGGAGACCGAGAAGAACCTCGAGCGGATCTTCAGCGAGGCCGACGAGGTCAACGGCATCCTGCTGTTCGACGAGGCCGACGCCATCTTCGGGCGGCGCTCGGAGGTGCGCGACTCCAACGACCGCTTCGCCAACATGGAGACCGCCTACCTGCTGCAGCGGATGGAGACGTTCGACGGCCTGGCGGTGCTGACCACCAACCTGCGGGCCAACCTCGACGAGGCCTTTGCCCGCCGCCTCGACGTGGTCGTCGACTTCCCGCTGCCGGACGCCGAGTTGCGCCTGGCCCTGTGGGAGCGCTGCCTGGGGCCGCTGGTACCGAGGGCCGCCGACCTCGACCTCGAGTTCTGCGCCCGGGCCTTCGAGATGGCGGGGGGGTCGATCCGGTCGGCGGCGGTGACCGCCGCCTACCTGGCCGCCCACGCCGACCGCCCCCTGGGGATGGCCGACGTCGTCGTCGGCATCCAGAGGGAGTACCGCAAGATCGGCCGGCTGATCGTGGCCGAGGAGTTCGGGCCCTATTTCCCGCTCGTGGCGGCGGTGGGGCGTTGACCGCATGCCCGAAGAGGCAGGCCTAAGCGCCCGCTTGCCCGTCCGAGCGGCCTAACCGGAAACACCGGCTTCGGTCCACCATCGCGAAGGTCCTTATCAGGGAGGAAACCGGGAAATGCCCACCTATCTGTCACCTGGCGTCTACGTCGA
This sequence comes from Acidimicrobiales bacterium, assembly GCA_036273495.1. Lineage (NCBI taxonomy): Bacteria > Bacillati > Actinomycetota > Acidimicrobiia > Acidimicrobiales > Acidimicrobiales bacterium. The sequence goes on from DASUHN010000250.1 coordinate 1,363, forward strand.
GGAGGTGGACTCCGGCTCGCGCCCCATCGAGGGTGTGGGCACCGCCGTGGCCGCCTTCGTCGGACTGGCCGAGACCGGCCCGGTCAACCAGCCGACCCTCGTCACCAACTGGAGCCAGTACGTCTCGAACTTCGGCAGCTTCGTCGAGGGGGCGTATCTGGCGCAATCGGTCTACGGCTACTTCCAGAACGGCGGCGGCGCCTGCTACGTCGTGCGGATCGGTGCCGAGGCCTCGTCCAACGGTGACTCGCCGCCCGCTCTGGGCGCCGGCGCCAGCACCGCCGCCGAGGCCAGCCTGGCCGGGCTCAAGGTCCAGGCCCTCGAGTCGGGCCCGGCGGGCAACGACATCACCGTCGAGGTGGCCGACGCCCCCGAGGGCGCGGCCGAGGACACCTTCAACCTCAACGTGAAGCGCGGTGACAAGGTGGTGGAGAGCTTCGAGAGCGTGTCGCTCAAGAAGGGCCGCCAGAACGTGGTGACGGTCGTCAACGCCCAGTCCAAGACCATCCGGCTCGAGGACCTTGGTCTGGCCTCCGAGACGGCGGCGAAGGGCGCGGTCACCCTGGCCGGCGGCGGTGCTCCCGTTCCGGTGCGTGTGACCCCCGACGACTACGTCGGCGACGCTGCCGACCGGACCGGCTTCGGCGGCCTCGAGGCCATCGACGAGGTCACCATGGTCTGCGTTCCCGACCTGATGTCGGCGTACCAGAAGGGTGTGGTCGACCTCGAGGGCGTGCAGGCCGTGCAGCTGGCCATGATCGCCCACTGCGAGCTGATGGGGGACCGGATCGCCATCCTCGACCCGCCCCCGGGTCTCAACGCCCAGCAGATCAAGGAGTGGCGGGTCGACAAGGTCGGCTACGACTCCAAGTACGCCGCCCTCTACTGGCCGTGGGTCAAGGTGTTCGATCCCGCCAGCGGCTCGAACCAGCACATCCCCCCGTCGGGCTACATGGCGGGCATCTGGGGCCGCAACGACGACACCCGCGGCGTGCACAAGGCGCCGGCCAACGAGGTGGTGCGGGGCGCACTCGGCCTCGAGGTGAACATCACCAAGAACGAGCACGACCTGCTCAACCCGGTCGGCATCAACTGCATCCGTGCCTTCCCGGGCAAGGGGATCCGGGTGTGGGGTGCGCGCACGCTCTCGTCGGACGCCTCGTGGCGCTACCTCAACGTCCGCCGGCTCTTCAACTACCTGGAGGAGTCGATCCTGCAGGGCACGGACTGGGTCGTCTTCGAGCCCAACGACATGGCGCTGTGGTCCAAGATCCGCCGCACCATCTCCGCCTTCCTGGTCAACGAATGGCGCAAGGGCGCGCTGTTCGGGGCCACTCCGGGCGAGGCGTTCTACGTGAAGTGCGACGGTGAGACCAACCCGGCCGAGGGGATCGACGCCGGCCAGGTCGTGTGCGAGATCGGGCTGGCCCCGGTCAAGCCGGCCGAGTTCGTCATCTTCCGGATGTCGCAGTACTCCGGCGGCACCAGCCTGGTGGCCGAGTAACCGGCCGGCAGACAAGCGAAAGGTAAGAAGCAATGAGTCTGTTCGCAGAGTTCGACACCGGTGTTGGCTGGTCGTTCGGGCTGGAGATCGACGGGATCGAGATCAAGGAGATCCAGGAGATCGACGGGCTGAAGCTCGAGAGCGACGAGATCGAGCTCAAGCACAACACCATCGACGGCAAGTACATCAACAAGCGGCTGCCCGGCCGGAAGAAGTCCGGCGAGCTCACGTTCACCCGGGGCATCACCGGCGACAAGAACTGGGAGACGTGGATCAAGAACGTGTTCGAGGGCAAGATGCTCGATGCCCGTAAGAACGGCGTGATCAAGATCTACAACTACGAGGGCATGCCGGTCCGGGAGTACAAGTTCCACAATGGATGGCCCAAGTCCATCGAGTTCGGCTCCATGAAGGCCGGCGACACGAGCGTTCTCACCGAGAAGCTCACGATGGTCCACGAGGGCGTCGAGCCGGCCTGATGCGAAGGGTTCACCCGGGATCGCCCGCGGTGGGGGTCCTCGATGCGGAGGGTGAGGGCGGGAGCGATCCCGTCCTCACCCCACCCGTGCCGCCGCCCCTTCCGCCCGTCGACGCGCTGCGCACCGAGTTCGACTTCGAGCTGCCCCGCGGCTACCTCGACGAGAGCGGGACGCTGCACCGGTCCGGCACCATGCGGCTGGCCACGGCCCGGGACGAGCTGCTTCCCCTGCACGACGACCGCGTCCGGGACAATCCCGCCTACCTGACGGTCGTGCTGCTGGCCCGGGTCATCACCCGCCTCGGCACCATCGAGGGGGACGACGTGAGGGCGCAGGTGATCGAGAGGTTGTTCGCCTCCGATCTCGCCTTCCTGCAGGACCTGTACCGCCGCATCAACACCGAAGGCCACACGCGGGCAGTGGTGAGCTGCCCCGCGTGCCACGAGCGGTTCGCGGTCGATCTGGCCGGTGGGCGCCTGGGGGAACTGTGACGTACGCGGCCGATCGCCTGTATGAGGAGGTCGCGTACGTCGCCTACCACTTCCATTGGTCCATGGACGAGATCCTGGACATGGAGCACCCGACCCGGCTGCGCTTCGTCAACGAGATCGCCAAGATCAACCGCCGCATCTCTGGCGAGGGGTAGCGGCGGTGGGCCTCCTGTCCCGGCTGCGCACCCGCGACGGCCGAGGGGATCAACCGGCTGACCGGACCGGCCCGTCCTCGCCCCCGGCCCCCGTGCCCACCCCGGCCCCGATCACCGCGGCCGACCTGGCCGAGCTGGCCGTCCCCGGGTGGGCGCGGGTCCCGCCCCCGCCGCCGCTGCTCGACCCCATGCCGCTGGTCGTGGCCACGGACTTCGAGAGCTCCCTGCCGAGCCGGCGCCGGCCCGACCCCGTCCTCGTCCGGCCCCTGGGCCACCTGATCGCTCCCGAGGGACCGGCGGGAACCGTCGAGGGCCTGGTGGTGGCCCGGCCCGTGGAGACGCCGGCCGCGGTGCCCGCCGCCCCCGTCCCTCCTCCGGACCTGGTGCTGACCCGCCCCGTGCAACCGTCCGATCCGGAGCCGGGCAACGGCTCGGCTCCTCCCCGGCTGCGCCCGATTCTCACGTCGAGCCCGGCGGCTCCGGCCCCGCCCGCCCCGTTGCCGGCGCCCGCCCCCCGCCGGTTTCCCGAGCCTGAGCCCGCCGCCGGCGGGCCGGCCCCGCCCGGCCCCCACGCCGGTTTCGATCCCTCCCCGGAGAGGGTGATCGGTGCACCGGGGCCCTCCCCCGTGGTCGTCCCGGAGGGCTCCGGCGGCGCGCCGGCCGACCTGGCCCTGGCCACCCCGGCCCGTCCCGCCCCGTCGCGGACCGATCCTCCGGCTCCCGGTCGGATGGTCACCGCCGGCGTGCCCAAGAGCCTCCCTGTCACCGCCCTGCCGGTCTCACCGGGACCTCTGCCGGTGACCGGGATGCCGGCCCCACCGCCCGGCGGGTCACGCGGCGAGCGGGCCGTCGGGGACCCGGCCCCCGCCGAGCCGTCCGGCCCGGGGGACCCTGACGTCCCCGCCCCCTACCTCGACCTGGCGACGCCGCCGGGCCGCAACGGGGCCCGGGTTCCCGCCGCGCCGGGCGGGGGGGCCGTTCACCGCAGCGGGACCACGCCCGAGGGGCCCAACCCCCCGACCGGCGGCCCGGACCCCCGCCCGACCGCGCCGCTGGTGGGGGAGGCCCCCCTGGCGCCGGCGCGTCCGGGACCCGCATCCACGGACGGCGGACCTCCCTCCGATCGGACCGACGATGGGGACCATCCCGATCTGACCCTGCCGGGCCGGGCCCCGCGAGCCGGGGACCGTCGCGCACCCGCCCCTCCGCCCGACCGCGGCGCGGCCCCGGCCCCGTCGGGGCTGGGCCGTCCCATCGGCGGGCTCCCGGCGACCGCGGTGCCGATGGACAAGCTCCGGCTGGCCGAGGCCTCGGGGATGCGGGTCCGGGTGGTCGGGGCCGACGACGGCGACCGCGGCCCCCGCCTCCCCCTGGCCGGCGCCCCCGGTCAGCGGCGTACCCCGCCGGGCGAAGGCCCCCTCCCCGCTG
>DASUHN010000251.1 GCA_036273495.1 Acidimicrobiales bacterium
TGGCGGCGGGGGTGGCGGTGGTCATCGCCGCCGTGGCCGTCGTCCCCTCCAGCCCCGTTCCGTGGCTGCTGTCCCGCTCCCCGCTGCGCTTCCTCGGGCGCATCTCCTACGGCATGTACCTGTACCACTGGCCCCTGTTCCTGGTGCTCGACCACGCCCGCACCGGGCTGCTCGGGCCCCGGCTGCTGGTGGTGCGGCTGGCCGCCACCACGGGCGCGTCGGTGGTCTCCTACTACCTGGTCGAGCAGCCGATCCGGCGCGGAGCCCTCCGGCACTGGCGAGCGGCGGCGGCGCTACCGGTGGGAGTGGCGACTGTGGCGGCGGGGACCCTCGTCGCCACGACCCTGCCGGTGGTCAGCGCCGCCGCGGTGCCCCTGGCCGACCGCACCCACGCCACCGTGCCGGCCCGGGCCAGTGGCAGCGTGCGCATCGTCCGGCCGCCCATTCCCGCCGGCGCCCCGGTGAAGGTGATGGTGGTCGGGGACTCGGTGGCCGAGACCCTGGCCTCGGGGCTCACCACCTCCGCCCGCCAGATGGGGATCGACCTCATGAACGACGGGACCCTCGGCTGCGGCGTGGTGCGCGGCGGGCCGTACGAGTACTTCGGCGCGACCCACCCCGACCTGCCGGAATGCGCAACCTGGCCGCAGCGGTGGGCGGGGCTGATCCGCGCCCACGACCCCGACGTGGTGTTCATGGTCGTCGGCCGCTGGGAGGTCATGGACCGGGTGCACGACGGGACGTGGACGCGCGTCGGGGACCCGTCGTTCGACGCCTATCTGCAGAGCGAGCTCGAGACCGCGGTGGACGTGCTCACGGCCCGGGGCGCCACCGTCGCTCTCGCCACGGCGCCGTACTACCTGCGCGGTGAGCGGCCCGACGGGGGCCGCTGGCCGGAGGACGACCCGGCCCGGGTCGACGCCTTCAACCGGCTGATCCGGGCGGTGGCCGCCCACCACCCCCAGTCGGTGGCCATCGTCGACCTCGGGGGGCACACCTCGGCCGGCGGGCGCTACACGCCGTACATCGACGGGATCGAGATGCGCTACGACGGCGTGCACTTCACACCGCTGGCCGACCGGTGGCTGGCGCCCTGGCTGCTGCCGCAGCTGCTGGCCCTGGCTCCGCCCACGGTCGGTGGCCGGGTGATCCCGCCGGTGCCGACGCAGGCCGTGACCCCGACCTACAGCACGCCGACCACCACCTACCACCGCACCTACACCTACCGGCCGACCACGACGACGGTCCGATCCTCGACGACCTCGACGACAGGCGCGACCTCCACGACAGCGCCGGCCTCGACGACGACATCGACGTCTCAGGACACCACTTCGACCACGGCGCCCCGCGAGACCACCACCACGAGCCGCCACGAGACGACCACGACGACCCGTCCGGAGACGACGTCGACGACCAAGCCGTAAGGCGCACGCCTCCGGCGTGGCTCAGCTCGTCTGGTCCCGCTCCCCGAGGCTGGGCCGGCTCTCGCTCTGTCGTAGCGCCCTCCCGCGCCCTGCCGCGATGCCTTCAGCAGGAACCGCGATGCCTTGAGGAGGATCAGCCCCTCGGCCCCCTGGCAGGGCGGGGCCCTCGTGGAGCTCGACCCAGGCGTCCTCGACCGCCTCCAGGCGCAGGCGGAACCAGCGCAGGGAGTCGACCGCGGCGCGTTCCGAATCGGACAGCTCGGGCAGCGGGGCGGAGCGCCGGCCGAGCCCGGAGATCGCCAGGGCCGTGCGTTCGGCCACATCGGCCAGGTGCACGAGCTCGCCGGCCAGCTCCTCGGCCACCCCGCGGTGGGCGTCGAGGGCGGCGGTCAGCCGGTCCTCCTCGGCCCGGCGGCGAGGGCCGTCGGCGCCGGCCCGTAGATCGCGGACGGCGCCTTCCAGACGTGAGATCTCCCGGGCGCGCACCGCGACCGACCAGGTGGTCTGGGCCAGGCGACGCCGGGCGTCGCGTACCCAGCGCCGGGCGTCGTCGAGCTGGGCGGCGGCCGCCTCGAACCGCACCCGGGCGTCACAGGCGACGGCCAGCAGGCCGGCGGCGTCGGAGCGGGAGCCGAGGTCCTGGGGGGACACGACCGCCCGGCGGTGGGCGGCCCGTACGGCGGGCGGCAGCCCCAGCCACGTGCCCGATGCCGCGGCCAGGCCGGCCACGGCCCACAGGTGCGCGGTTCCCTGCCACCACAAGGCGTAGGGCACCAGCTCGATGGCCATGAACCCCGCTACGGCCGCCAGCAACCAGCGGACCGGGCGGGCCCACGGCTCCAGGTGGGCCAGGACCCGCGTGATCCGGGGGGCGGCGGGGTCGACAGCGCGGGCGGGGACGGCCGAGCGCGCCCGAGCGGGGGTGCTCATGTACAGGACGCTAGGGCCGCGATGGGAGGAGTGTGGGGAGAGGCCGGCCTGGTGATCAGGCGTGCTCGAGGATGGCACAGACCTCGTTGCCCCAGGTCAGCGCCTCGATGTAGCTCTTCTCCACCAGCGCGGCGTCGAGGCCTGAGCTCAGCTCGAGGCCGGCGCCGCCGCCCAGCTCCCACGCCAGCACGTCGGCGAGGATGGCGCCCAGCGGGCCCTGGTGATCGAGCAGGGCGGAGCCCAGCTCGTCGGTGATCGCCAGCTGCTCGACGATCTCGAACAGCGGGGCGCCGAGCAGAAGATCGAGCGCCGACACGAGACCGACGGTGAAGGCGGAGTCACGCAGATGGGGAGCGCCGGCGGCGGCCAGCAGCTCGGTCATGCGCGCCCGGGTCATGGCGATGTGGATCTGCTCGCTCGAGCCGTTGTGGGCGTCGGCCAGCAGCATCAGAATCACCCAGCTGCGCATGCGACGCTGGCCGAGCAGCACGACCCCCTCCCGGATCGAGCTCACCGGACGGCGCAGGCCCCGGCCCGCGCCCGATCCCGCTGCCCGCAGGAAGCGGTAGCTGAGCCCGGCGTCGGCCTCGACGATGCGCTCGATCTGGCCGGCGGACATGTCGGGATCGCACAGCTTGTCGATGAGCTGCAGGCAGGTCAGCCGGTTCGGGTCCAGCCCCCGGCGCTCCACGATCTCGGGACGCGAAAGGAGGTAGCCCTGGTACAGCTCGAAGCCCAGCTCCTTGCAGACCTCCATCTGCTCGGCCGTCTCCACCTTCTCGGCGACCAGTCTCACGTCGAAGGGTCGGCAGAGGGCCACCTGCTCGGCCAGGCGCTCACCGGGCAGGGCCAGCAGGTCGAGCTTCACGATCGACGCCAGCTCCAGGAGCGGCTCGTCCCCGGGGCTGAACACATAGTCGTCCAGGGCCAGGGTGTATCCCGCCTGGGCGAGGCGCCGGCATCCATCGACGACCTCGTCGTCGCGTGCCACGTTCTCGAGCACCTCGATCACGGTCTGCTCGGGTGCCAGCGGGACGTCCTGGGCTCCCACCAGGAACGCACGGGGGGCGTTCACGAAGGCCTTGCGATTGCCCACCAGATTCTCCAGGCCGATGTCCAGTCCCGCCCGCACCAGCACGTCCGCGGTCATCACGTCCGCGTCCCGCTGCTGGCCCGCCGGGCTACGGAACAACAACTCGTACCCGTAAACGGCGAGCTTGCTGTCGAAGATCGGCTGCCTGCCGACCATGATCTGGCTCATCCGGTCTCCTCCAACGTCCTTGGCCCGGGCCCGCCGCCCGACAGCTCCTAAATGGTCGGACTCCGGGCGCTGGTCCTGAAGGGGAAATTCGACGGCCGCCGGCGGGGCTGGGGTCCCCGCTCGGTGGAGGAGCCGCGGCGTAGGGGACCCGGCGGGGAGTGAAATTCGTTCAACCGCTGGGGCCCGGCCGCCGATGAGTTGGGGCATGGGTGCATCTGAGGTGTCGACGCTGCTCTGGCGCGAGCGCCAGCTCCTCGACCTCCTGCTGTTCAAGATGGAGGAAGAGCAGCTGATCCTGGCCGCCGCCCGCCCCCACCTCCTCGGGCCTGCCAGCGCCGAGGTGGCCCAGGTCCTGGAGCAGATCAGCCAGTGCGAGGCCGAGCGGGAGGAAGCGACCCGGGAGCTGGCCGCCGAGCTCGGCCTCGGTTCCCCGGCGCGCCTGGGCCAGATCGTCGAGGCGAGCGAGGAGCCGTGGACCGGCATCTTCTCCGAGCACCGCAAGGGGCTGGTGGCGGCCGTCGAGCGCATCCGGACCCTGGCGGCGGGCACCAAGGCCCTGCTGGCCGCTCGGCTGGCGGCCACCGCCGACGCCCTGGCCCTGCTCGGCCAGGCTCCCATCGAGGCCTACGGCCCCCCCGACGCCTATGCGCCGGCCGGAGGCCCGGGGCGGCTGGTGCGGGGCAGCCTGTGACTCCGGTCCGGACCATGAGGTCCCGCCGTGGCTGAGGTCGGGCTCTACACCGCCCTGTCGGGCATCGAGGCGGAGACCACCGCCATGGATGCCACCAGCAACAATGTCGCCAACGCCAACACCGCCGGCTTCGTCCGGGAGCAGGCCCAGTTCTCCGCCGTCCCGACGGGCGGGGTCCTCGTGGCCGGCATCCAGCAGGTGACCTCCCAGCTCCAGCAGGCCAACGCCCTTTCGGCCACCTCTTCGTCGTCGGCCGCCTCCGCCTTCCAGAACCTGCTTTCCACGGCCCAGTCCTCCTTCCCCGAGCCCGGCGCCGACGGCCTGCAGTCCCAGCTCTCCTCGTTCTGGTCCTCGTGGGACGACGTGGCCAACGACCCGTCCCAGCTGGCCAGCCGGACCCAGGTGGTCAACTTCGCCACCAACATGGTGTCGGGCCTCAACCAGGCCTCGGCCAACCTGAGCCAGCTCCAGCAGTCCTCGGCCTCCCAGGTCTCGTCGGTCACCGCCGAGGTCAACAACCTCCTGTCCCAGATCGCCGCCCTCAACAAGTCGGCCGTAGCCGCCGGTTCCAACGGAGCGGCCAACGGCCTCGTGGACCAGCGCAACGCCCTGCTCAACTCCCTGGCCGGGGACATCGGCATCACCGTCCGACCGCAGTCCGACGGCAGCGTCAACGTGTACGCCGGCGGGTTGGCCCTCGTGCAGGGGGCCACGGCCGACAGCCTCTCGGTCTCCAGCTCCGGCGGCACGGTCAGCGTCACCTCGGCCCACACCGGGACGGCCGTCCCGATCACGCAGGGGACCATCGGAGGCCTTCTCCAGGGCATCAACCAGTCGATCCCGACCTACCAGGCCCGCATCGACCAGGTGGCCTCCGCCCTGGCCACGACCGTCAACACCCAGCTGGCGGCCGGCCAGACCGCCGCCGGGGCGCCGGGGCAGCCGCTGTTCGTGGCCATTGGGGGCGGGGCGGTCACCGCCGCCAGCATCTCGGTGAACCCGCCCGTGGCCGCCGACCCCACGCTGCTGGCCGCCGCCGCGGCCGGCGCCGGGCCCCTCGACGGCTCCAACGCCCAGGCCATGGCGGAGCTGGCCAGCTCCCCGACCGGGCCGGACCAGTCGTACCGGATCATGATCGGGGACCTCGGCTCCGACGTCCAGGCCGCCACCAGCCTGGCGTCGACCCAGGCGGTGTTCAGCCAGCAGGCCAGCGCGGCCGACCAGGCCGTGTCCGGCGTCAACACCGACGAGGAGATGGTGAACATGCTCCGCTACCAGCACGGCTACGAGGCCGCCGCCAAGGTCATCACCACCCTGAGCTCGACGATCGAGTCCCTGCTGGCGGCGGTATGACCATGATCGGCGGGGCCTCCCGCATCACCCCCGGCATCGTCGACGACCAGATGACGGCCACCATGGACGCCGATCAGCTGTCGATTGCCCAGCTCCAGGAGAAGATCTCGTCGGGTCAGGCCATCAGCCGGCCCTCCGACGATCCGGTCGGGGTGGTCCAGTCGCTGACCACCCAGGCGGCCCTGGCCCGGGGCCAGCAGTACCAGTCCAACGCCCAGGACGGCCTGGGCTGGCTGGGGACGGCCAACACCGCCCTGTCCAGCGCGGTCACCCAGCTGTACGGCATCCGCAACATCGTGCTCGGGGCCGGGAGCAACAGCAGCCAGCCCTCGACCTATGCCGATCTGGCTCAACAGGTCAGCGGCATCCGCCAGGAGCTGCTGGCGCTGGCCAACACGACGTATCTGAACCGGCCCGTCTTCGCGGGCACCTCCTCCACGGCCCAGGCCTACGACGCCGCCGGCAACTACCTCGGGTCCGGCGCCGCCCCCACGAGGACGGTGGCGCCCGGCACGTCGCTCCCGGTGAGTACCACCAACCCCTTCGGCTCCGGCGCCGGGTCCGTCTTCGCCGCGGTGGACCAGGTCATCAACGACCTGCAGACCGGCACCCCGGCCTCGATCGGGAACCTGACCGGCACGGACCTGGGCAACCTGGACAACGCCCTCAACTCGCTGTCCAGCTCCGCCGGGCAGGTGGGGGAGAGCTACCAGCAGATGCAGTACCTGTCCGATCAGGCCGTGGCCGCCCAACAGACGCTGTCGACCCGGCTGGCCGACATCCAGGACGTCGACCTGGCCAAGGCCGTCACCGACCTGCAGATGCAGCAGAACTCCTATCAGGCGGCCCTATGGGCAACCTCCCGGGTGGTCCAGCCCACTCTGGCCCAGTTCCTCTCCTGACGATCGGTTGACTCCTATGCTGAGCTACTGCCCTCCTGCCCGCCTTGAGCCCGTGACCGACCTGATCCCGGACGCCGGGACCCTGCCCGGCCCCCTGGAGTTCCCCGACGGCCTGCCCGGGTTCCCCCATGCCCGCCAGTTCCGGTTCGAGCCGCTGGAGGAGAACCTGCCCCCGTTCTTCTCCATGCGCAGCCTCGACATCTCCGGCCTGCGCTTTGTCGTCGTGCCGCCCGGAGCGGTCTTCGAGAACTACGTGGTCGAGGTGCCCGAGGACGACGTCGAGCGACTCGGACTGCACCATGCCGAGGACGCCCTGGTGGTCGTGATCGTGACCGTGGCGCAGCCGCCGACCGCCAACCTCCTCGGACCGGTGGTCGTCAACCGCCACACCGGGCTGTCCCGGCAGGTCGTGCTGACCGGCTCCGGGTACGACGTGCGTACCGCGCTGCCGGTAGGCGGGTAGCGCCGCTCAGCTGACGGTGCCCGGGCCCGGCCCGGGCCCGTCACCACCGGGCCGGCGGGTGCCGCCCAGGGCGCTGAGGTCGGACCCCGAGGGTGAAGCTGCAGCCCGGTTGGCCTCCTGGAGGGCCAGGAAGACCTCCTCGCGGTGCACAGCGATCTCCCGGGGGGCGCGCACCCCGATCCGCACCGTCTCCCCACTCACCTCCAGCACGGTGATGACCATGTCGGTGCCGATCATGATGCTCTCGCCGGGTCGGCGGCTGAGTACGAGCACGGTCCCTCCTTGGTCGGCGACGCTCCCGTCCCTGGGCCGCCCCCGAATCTACCGCCGGCCGGGGGTGCAGCCGCGCCTATGCGGCGGGATCAGGCGCAGAGGAGCTCGTCATCCGCCAGGAAGGGGCACAGCAGGGCCACCTCGGCCCGCGTGGCCTCCTGCTCGGCGGCGGGTACGTGGGCCAGGGCCTCGGCGAGCGCCGTGCGGGCCCGCGGGTCGCGGAACGTCCCGAGGGCCACCGCCGCCGCCCGCACCCGCTCGGCGGGGGACCGGGCCGCGTCGGCGGCAACGACCAGGAGCGGGCAGGCCCCGGCCAGGCCCTTCTGGCGCACCCGGGCGGACCACTCCAGGGTCCGGACCAGGGGCAGGCGCAGCGCCACCCGCGCCGCCGCCGCCAGGGGGGCCAGGTCGGAGGGGTCCCGGCGCCACCACGTTTCCAGCAGGCTGTCGGCCGGCTCGGGGGCCAGTTGCAGGACCTGGGCCAGGACCGGCCGGGTCACGGCGGGTGTCACGGCGGCCACCAGGTCGTCGGGCCCCCGCCCGGCCTTGGCGAGGAGGTCGAGGATCGTGCCCACGTGGACGTCACAGGCGCCGGCGGCCAGGGCCGCCAGCAGCACGTCGGCGGCGGCGCCGGGGCGGTCGAGGGCGGCCAGGGCGCGGGCCCGCAGCGGAGCGATCAGCTCGGCCCGGTACTCGAAGCCGTCGTCGTCGGTCTCCCGGGGACCGACCCGGTCGAACGAGGCCAGGGCGGCGGCGTTGTCTCCCTCCACCAGCAGGATCCGGCCCGTCAGGATGTCGGCCAGGACCGGCTTGCGGCTGGCCTGGCGCAGGCGGTCGGCCCATTCGGCCGCCTCGGCCAGGCGACCCAGGCCCATCAGGTCCTCGATGCCCATGCGCAGGGCCAACCGGCGGGTGGTGGGATTGGTGGCGAGCAGGGCACCCCGCCGGCAGTGCTCGAGGCTCTCCTCGTAGTACGGGGCGGGGCTGTCGGAGTAGGCGCCGGCCACGAAGAGGGTCCGGCCCAGATTGGTCAGGGCGCCGGCCAGGGCCTCGCGCCCGGCGGGTCCCTTGGGTGGACCGTTCGCATCCAGCTTTTTCACGCCGGCGCGGGCCAGACCCAGGTTGCGGTCGGCCTTGTGGCGCTGCGACATCATGGCGTCGGTGTAGCCGTGATGGAGGATCCGCACGTCCTCCTGAGGATTCAGGGCCAGAAGGCGACCGCCCGGTCCACAGACCTGCTCGTGGAGATGGCCGGTCCAACGCCCCACGTCGCGCCGGAACAGCCGGCAGGCGGGGTGGACGCTGCGGGAGTTCCAGCCCGTGCCCATCTCGTTCTCGATCAGCACGACGTAGCCCTCGGGCTGGGCCGGGCCGGCCAGCCGCCGGCGGAGCCCTTCGATGTCCCCTTCGACGACCTCGTCGGCGTCGATCCACAGGATCCACCGCCCGGTGCAGTGGGCCAGGGCGTCGTTGCGGGCCCGCCCGAAGTCGTCGTCCCAGTAGCCCTCGACCACCACGGCCCCGGCGTCACGGGCCAGTGCGATGGTGGAGTCGGTCGAGCCGGTGTCGTACACGACGACCTCGTCGGCCAGCCCCACCAGCGAGGCCAGGCAGGCGGGCAGAGACTCTTCCTCGTCCTTGACGATCAGGCAGGCCGAGACCATGGCCCCGGTGCCCACCTCCTCCGGATCGGCACCGAACTTGGCCAGGTAGCGCTCCCGATTGGACAGCTCCTGATCACGCCACGACAGCCCGTTGGCGTCGAAGGTGGCGTGCCCGTGGTGGTGCACGAACGAGCCATGGGAGATGACGAGCCGGCCCCCGGCGGCCCGGAGGCGCACGCACAGGTCCTCGTCCTCGTAGCCACCGACCTCGTAGCCCTCGTCGAACCCCCCGATCGCCCGGAAGGGTTGGGTCCGGACCGCGAGGCAGAAGCCCACCAGGCGCTCCACGTCGCTCACCAGACCCCGATGCTCCTCGCACCACTCGTGGGAGAAGCGGCGCATGGCCGCCATCGAGTCCGGGGGGTAGGGGACAGCCAGCATCTGGGGACCGGAGACGCAGTTGGACCGGGGACCGGTTGCCACGACGGTCGGGTCCGCCATAGGGGACAGCAGGCCGTCGAGCCATCGGGGAGGCACCACCGTGTCGTTGTTGAGGAAGACGACCACGTCGTGGCGGGCCGCCGCCGCCCCCTGGTTGCAGGCCGGGGCAAAGCCCCGGTTCTCGGAGTTGGTGATCACCTCGAGCCACGGGTACCGGCGCAGGCCGGCGGCGGTGCCGTCGTGGGACCCGTTGTCCACCACGACCACCTGGTCCCGGGGGCGCAGGGTGGCGCCCAGCGAGTCCAGGCAGGCGCGCGTGAGCTCCCAGGCGTTCCAGACCGGGATCACGACGGTGGCAGGGGCGCGGACCATGACCCTGGTTTCATCGGCGCGGGGGCGGTTCGACCCTTAGCCGCACGGGCCCCGGATTTTCTTTAAAGGACGCTCCGGAGAGGGTCGATAGCCCTTCCTGTGACGCCACACCCGGCGGCACCGGCGCTCCACGGACGGGGCGTCTTTGCTAACACGGAGGAAAGCATCAGATGTCTTCGCTCAGCGTAAACACCAACGTCAACGCCATCAGCGCGTTCAACACCCTCAGCAAGACCGACTCGCAGCTCACCACGTCCATGAACCGTCTGTCCTCGGGTCTCCGGGTCCAGACGGCCGCCGACGACCCCGCCGGCTTCGTCGTCTCCCAGTACCTGAACAACCAGGCCGGGGGCTACGGAGTGGCCGTTTCCAACGGTCAGAACGCGGTGTCGGTCCTG
>DASUHN010000252.1 GCA_036273495.1 Acidimicrobiales bacterium
AGGGTTGTGCCGAGAGACCGTGACACCGTCGTCCGCCGGGAGGCTCCGTGGCTCGTTCGTTCGCCGTCACCTGGGATTACCGCTGCCCGTTCGCCCGCAACGCCCACGAGGCCGTGGTCAACGGCCTGCGGGAGGGGCGCGACTGGGAGGTGCGGTTCTCTCCCTTCTCGCTCGACCAGACCCATGTCGAGGAGGGCGAAACCCCGGTCTGGGAGCGGGGGCTGGACGACAAGGGCGCCAGCGGCCTCCGGGCCCTGCTCTGGGGCATCGCCGTCCGCGACGCCTTCCCGGAGAACTTCCTCGACTTCCACATCGCCGCCTTCCGCGCCCGCCACGACGAGGGGAAGAAGATCGCCGAGGAGCCCGTGCTGCGCGAGGTCGCCGAGAGCGTCGGCCTCGACGCCTCCGCCGTCGCCGAGGAGGTCGCCTCCGGCCGGCCGCTCAAGGCGCTCATGGCCGAGCACAGCGAGGCCGTCGACCGCTTCTCCGTCTTCGGCGTGCCGACGATCATCGAGGGCGACGAGGCGGTGTTCGTCCGGATCATGGAGCGGGGCAACGTCGACGACTTCGCCCAGGCCCTCGACCTCGTGGGGAGCACCCGGCTCAACGAGTTCAAGCGGACGACGATCCCCCGCTGACGGCCGGCTAGGAGGCTGCTGAGCAAGGCGCTTCCCGGGCGGAGCCCGGGGGCGTAGTTTGGTTGTGGGTCCTCGGGGGCCATGTCCGACCGAAGAGCCGGCGTTTGAGGGGTGTGAGCCGGCCGCGCAGGTGGCTTCGTGCCGAGAGCCGTTCCCTCTTTGACAGCCCCCCGAGGGCCTGTTCATGTGCTGCTGATCAGCCAGGCTCCGTCGTGGGAGAGGCCCAGGTTGGTGAGGCGTTGGAGGTTGATGGCGGCGGCTCGGTGGGCGAGCCAGATGCGGTTGCGGGCTGTGCCTCGGTAGGCCACTCGTCGTCCGGGGCGGACCAGCCAGGCGAGGCTGCGTTCGACCATGGGGCGCCATCGTCGGTAGTCGTCGGCGAAATCACCGTCCCGCCAGGCTCGGCGGGCTTCGGCCAGTTCGGTGTCGTGCTCCGACAGGCTGAGGGTTCGGCCTCCCCGGGCGGTGGTGCAGCGGGCCCGGAGGGGGCAGTTGGTGCAGCGCTGCCTGAAGATGGCGTTCCTGGCGGCGGTGATCTCGACGGTGTGGCCGGCCGGGCAGGTGACAACGCCGGCGGTGTGATCGACGATGAAGTCGTCCCGTCCGAAGCGGCCGGTGTTGGCCATGGGCCAGGGCTTGATGGCCAGATCGTGTTTCCGGTGACGCAGCGCCGCTCGGGTCTCGCCCGAGCCATAGGCGGAATCCGCCAGAACCTGACCGCCCTTGGGTTCGCTGTCCATGAGGTCGACGGCAACGGATCCGTCGGACGTGTTCCCGGGGGTGAGTCGTTGCCCGCAGATCAGTCCGGTGTCGGGTTCGACCACGATGTGGGCCTTGTAGCCGTTGCGGTAGGCGCCGACGGTCTTGTGGATGTGACGCGATTCGGGATCGACGGTCGAGATCACCCGGTCGGGAGCGGTCTTGCGGGCAATCCGCCACGACCCTGCCTGGTCGCCGGGTTCGACGTCCTGGCCGGCCACCAGGGCCAAGAGGCCGACAGCGTCGACGGCCTCGCCGTTGAGCACCACGCCCTCCACGCCGGCCAGCACGGCCAAGGCGTCGTTGACCAGCGCACTAACGAGCTGGTCCCGGGCCTCGGTGTCATCCCAAGCGATGCGGGGCTTGCCGGGCTGGCTGTAGTCGTGCCCGGCCAGATCCAAGGCGGCGGCTTCGGGCACCAGACGCCGCACCCGGCGGATGGCGGCGATCAACTGGGTCACGGTGTCCTGGGTCGCCACCGCATCATCGAGAACGGTCGAATCCAACGCCCGGCGGGTCTTGCCCTTGAGGATTCCGGTCTCGGCGATCACCGCCCGCACCGCGTCGAAGATCCGCTCCGGTTGCTCGCTGGCCCGCAACTTGTTCCGCCACAACGTCAACACCGTCGGGTGGAACCCCGGATCGTCGAGCGGGCGCCCGGCCGCCACCTTCCAGGCAATGTTCACCCTCAACTGATCCAGGGCGTCCCGGTCAGAGAACCCCTCCAACGACTGCAACACCAGCACGGTCGCGATCACATCCGCCGGGACCGAAGGCCGACCCCGACCCGACGGGAACAGATCAGCGAACATCTCGTCCGGGAACAACCGCTGCCGATGCTCCGCCAAAAAAGCAGGCACCGACCCGGCCGGCACGAGATGACCGCACAACGCCGCCGCGTCTAACAGCTCCGGATGGGAATCACTTTTGCCTTGCACCCCACGAGTCTCACCCGCCAGCAACAAAATCGCGAGCACCCAACCCCGGATTGCTCAGCAGACTCCTAGGAGGCGAAGAGCCGCCCTAACCCGGGCACAAACAGAACTCGTTGCCCTCCGGGTCGACCATGACCATCCAGGGGAACGGGCCGGCGAGGGCACCCTCGGCCCGGCGGGCGCCGAGGTCGAGCGCCGAGTCGACCGCCGACTTCACGTCGGGCACCACGAGGTCGAGGTGGAGCCGGTTCTTCCCCGCCTTGGGCTCGGGCACCTGGAGGAACAACAGGTTCGGCCCGTCCTCCGCCAGCTTGGCCAGCTCGGCGTAGTCCTCGCC
>DASUHN010000253.1 GCA_036273495.1 Acidimicrobiales bacterium
GACGCCGATCACGGTCCCCGTCGACACATAGCGGGCTCCGGAACCGGAGCATACGTAGGTCCACTTCTTGCCCGCCGCGTTCGACGGGGGCCGCCACCAGGCCGGCTGCGTGCAGGTCATCGACGCCTGCTCCCCGACTCCGTAGAAGCTCACGTAGCTGTTGGTGGCCTGATAGGTGACCTCCCCGGGCGCCGGGAAGCACAGGACGTAGTCCTCCCAGTGCTCCTGGGCCGGCTCCCAGCGCTGACTCTGGCACGAGGAGCCCTTTGGGCTCACGGTGATCGTCGACCGGGACGGGTACTGGCGTTCCGCCCCCGGGGTGCTGAGTTTCTCGTAGCCGCTGGTCGCGTAGACGTAGACGCCGTCAGCGGGCATGGGGGAAGGCGCGGTCGTTGTCGGGTGGGCCGGAGCCGGTCCCGCCGCGGCGGACGCCCCCACGGATCCGGGCTGGGCGGGACCCGGGCTCCCGACCGATGTGGGAGTCCCGGGCGCCACGGGAACGGCTGAGGGGGCGGCGCCCGGCGCCGATCCCGGCCCGCCGGGCGGCCGGACCGGCGCGGGACGGTGTCCGAGGGTCTTGCGGTAGTTGGCCACGGCCTGCCCGACGCTCAGGGCGGTGGAGCGGGTCCGGAAGACGATGGCAAGCCCGTCGAGCAGGAGCACGACCACCGCGGCCACCAGCACCAGGCGGCGGGGCCAGGGCCGGCGCCCGCCTGCGCCCGAGGTCATCCCTACGAACCCAGTGAGGAACAGTTGCTGACGGTGGGAGCCCCGGCAAAGCGACCCTGGAGGAACGGTCCGGTCTCGGGGTCGAAGTAGGCGCCGGCTTCGGTATGAGAGGCGCCGGAGTACTCCTGGTAGTCGACCGGTACCCCCTCGGCGCAGTAGTGACGGGCCAGCGCCTTCACGTCGGCGGCCACCATGGCGCCGTCCCCCTTCCCGTCGACGTTGCCCACGCCCATCAAGAGGGGCTCACCCGGATGGGTCTTGGCCGTCCCCATCGTCTGGTCGCGAAGCACGCTCGCGAAGGGAGCGACCTGGGCCAGGTTCCGGTAGGCGGGCAGCATGATCGAGCTGATCGTCAGCCCCGGGTACTTCCCGAAGTCCGAGGCGATGCACGTGTTGGCCTCCTGCTGGACAACCTCGAGGCCGAACGGTGACATGTACCGCTTCAGGTCGACGCCGTAGGCGCGCGACAGCCCGAGAAGCTCCCCGGGGATGGCAGCGGAGTACTCGGCGGTGCCGTTGATGTAGGCGAAGTGGTCGAGGTAGTTGGCCGGGATGCCGCCTTCGGCCACCCCGACGATGTTCACCTTCGGGGCGTAGGAGGGCGCCAGCTCGCTGGCCCAATCGGCCGCCACCGCACCTCCCGAGTAGCCCGAGAGCCCGACCTCCGTGTCGGCGCCGATGCGCAGATACGATTCAGTGGCGCGGAGCGCGTCGAGCGTCCCGTATCCGGACTCGTGACCCGTCATCCAGTCGAGGCGGGTGCCCTCGAAATCGGGCACGGTGACGATGTCTCCCTGGGAGAGGTACCACGTGATCAGGAGCTCCTCCTCCTCGGCCTCCTGGGCGTAGGTGGAGTCACCGGGGTCCCCGCCGGCGAGGGTGTAGCTGGGATCACACCGCGAGCCCAGACCGTCATAGAAGCTCAGGTAGCCGACGATCCTCGGGACGACGGGGTCCGGTGTGGGCGTGAGCACTGTGGTCACGGTGGCGGTGGCGTGGCCCAGCTGATCGGTCGTCCGGTACAGCAGCTGCTCGGCGCTGATCGGCGTGGAGTTGCCCGGCCCGAAGGCCAGCTGGACCGAGCGCTGCCGCAGCACGGTGCCCGGTGGGACGGCACGGAGAGGCGTCGGGCCCGAGTAGGTGTAGAAGGGATCCTGCGACGGGGGCTCGGGTCCGGATGCCACGGCCGGCGGGACGAGTGCGCCGAGCGGGACCAGGAGCGCCATCAGGGCGGCCCCCAGCCCCCAGCGGTACCGCGATGCCATGGCTGTAAGTTCGGCCTCGTGGGCCGACTCCCTTCCGCCGCCTCGGATCTGTCAGCGTCGTGGTTGTCCGAGACCCTCGGGACCGAGGTGGTCGGCGTCGAGGTGCTCGGTCACACCTCGGCCACCAACCAGCGGGTACGGATCGGCCTCTCGTTCACCGAGGCGGAATCCGGCCCCCCGTCCCTGTTCGTGAAGTTGCCGCCGACCGATCCTGCCCATCGGGAGATGATCAGCGCCAGCGGCATGGGCCGGCGGGAGTCGCAGTTCTACGCCGACATCGCCGCATCCCTCGATCTCCGGGTGCCCCGCAGCTACTACGCCGCCTTCGACGAGGACGGGGACTTCGTGCTGCTGCTGGAGGACCTCGCCGCCGGGGGGTGTGAGTTCTCGGACGGGGCGTGGGGGGTCACGGCCGATGCCGCCGCCCGTGCCCTGGAGGAGCTCGCCCGCTTCCACGCCCGTTTCCAGGATGCGGCCGTCCGCTCGGCGGCGGCTCCATGGCTGGGAGCTCCGGTGATCCGCCGCACCGACGCCACCGCCCGGCGGCTCCGCTCCGTCCTCGACCAGCACAGGGACGCGCTCACCGCGGACTATCTGGCGGCGGGGGAGCTGTACGTCGCGCACCACGGGCGCCTGGACGAGCTGTGGAATGCCGGGCCCCAGACCTACATCCACGGGGACCTCCACATCGGCAACGTCTTTCTGGACGGCGGCCGGGTGGGCTTCATCGACTGGGGCCTGTCCCGCGTCAGCACGCCGCTCCGGGATGTCAGCTACTTCCTGACCATGACCGTCGACCCGGACGAGCGCCGGCCCTCCGAGCGGGATCTCCTGAAGCTGTATCTCGACGCCCTGGCCGCGGCGGGTGGCGCCCGGATCGGCTTCGACGAGGCCTGGGCCGTCCACCGCGTCCACGCCGGCTACACCGTCCTCGCCACCTTCCTGGCCTTCATGCCCTCGTATGCCACCGGTGACGGCCAGAGCCTCGGCGCCGACCTGAGGAGACGGGCCGAGCTGGCGTTGGAGGACCTCGACACCGTCGCAGCCCTCCGGGCGGCGGTCGGCTGATCCCCGGACCGCTCGGGACCCGCCCTACGCGGCGCCCTCCGGTACCGACGGGTAGATCAGCCCCGTGTCCTGGAGCAGTTCCTCGCCCAGGCGCCGGGCCCGCTTGCTGAACCAGATGGTGAAGGCGAAGAGACCCCCGAAGACCACGCCCGCAAGGATCGGCGAGGCGGCCAGGAAGGCACCGGTGGGCAGGGCCACCGCCAGCACCACCCGAAGGCCGGCCTCGACCATCAGGCCGACGCCCCAGCAGGCGGTGATGATGGCGAAGGTCCGGGGCGCCGTCGGCATCTCGTACAGCTCGTCATAGGCGCGCTGCTTCGTGGGGTCGTTGCCGGCGGACAGGGCCCGGCCGATGAAGAACATGATCGGGCGGCGCCACGTCAGCGAGATGAGACAGGCGACACCGAACAGAGCGGTGAAGGCCGAGTCCCGCACCTTGAGGACGAAGGCGTCCCCGCCCAGCGCCACCGAGGCGACCACTCCGGCCACGAACCCGAACAGGACGATCAGGCCGATGGGGTCCAGGCGGCGGCGGCGGATCCACTCGATCACCACCCACCCGGCTGCCGGCGCGCCGGCGAT
>DASUHN010000254.1 GCA_036273495.1 Acidimicrobiales bacterium
CTCGGTCCCCGCCACCTTGGGCACGCCCGGCGGAACGTCGAGGTTCATGACCGGCCAGCGCCGCACGGTCGCGACGGCCAGCAGGCGGGGGTCGGGGTTGACCGCCACCGGGTTGCCGACCGCCGAGAGCAGCGGCAGGTCGAAGAAGCTGTCGGAGTAGGCGAAGCTCTCGGTGAGGTCGACGGAGTGGTCGTCGGCCCAACGCCGCACCGACCGCAGCTTCCCGGTGGCCCACACGAACTCGCCGGCCAGGGCGCCGGTGTAGGAGCCGTCCTTCTCGGCGTAGCGGGTAGCCACCACGTCGTCGAAGCCGAGGCGCTCGGCGAACGGGGCGACCAGGTCCAGCGGTGTGGTGGTGGCCAGGACCGTCGGGCGGCCGGTGTCCTGGTGCTGGCGGATCAGCGTCCGGGCGTAGGGGGCCACCAGGTTGTCGAGACGCTCGGCCAGCTCCTTGCCGGCCTGGCGGACGGTGTCGGCCGGCCACCCCCGGGAGAACAGGGCCGCGGCCCGGGCCATGGCCATCGACGGCAGGGTCTCCCCGATCACGTCGTAGATCCGGTAGAGGGCACCCCCGAATCCGGCGCCCCGGGCCGGCACCACGCCGGCGGCGGCCAGGGCCTCGCTGATCAGGGGGCCGCTGGCCCGGCGGAGGACGGTGCGGTCCAGGTCGAAGAAGGCGGCGCCGCTCACCGCCCGGAATCTACCGGCCGGCGCCGCCGGGCATCCGGCCCCGCCCCCGCCGCGGTCAGGTATGGCGCCGGTCCCGCCTATCTTCGTAGGCGATGGAGCTGCGCCAGCTGGCGGCCATCCTGGCGGTGGCCGACAACGGGACGTTCTCGGGAGCGGCCGACGCCCTGGGCACGGTCCAGTCCAACGTGTCCACCCACGTGGCCCGCCTGGAGCGCGAGCTCGGGGCGCCGCTGTTCGACCGCTCGCGGGGGGCGCTGACCGAGGAGGGGGCGGCGGCGGTGGCCCGGGCCCGCCGGGTGCTGGCGGAGATCGAGGCCCTGGTGGCCGACGTGGCGGCGGTGCGCAACGTGTACACGGGCCACGTCCGCCTCGGGATGATCGGCACGACGGCGCGGTGGCTGGCCCCGAGGATGCTGGCGGTGGTGGCCGAGCGCCACCCCGGTGTGCACCTCGGCGTGGTCGAGGGCTCCTCGGCGGAGCTGACCGAGCGACTCCTGGCCGGCCGGCTCGACCTGGCGGTCACCCTCGTGCCTGTCACCGATGCCGACGTCGACGGGCAGCGCCTGTTCGACGAGGACGTGGTGCTGGTGGTGGCGCGCACCGATCCACTGGCGGCCCGGGAGTCGATCGATCCGGCCGAGCTGCGGGCCATCCCCCTGCTCCTGCCGGTCACGGGCACGCCTTTCCGGGAGGAGCTCGACCACGCCCTCGGCCGGGGCCTGCAGGCCAAGGCGGAGCTCGACGGGGTGCGGCTCATCGCGTCCCTGACCTTCGACGGCCACGGGCCGGCGCTCCTGCCGGCGACGGCCGTGCCCGACTTCCTGCGCGACCAGTGGGTGCGGGTGGCGGTGCGGGGCCTGCCCCGGCGGCGGGTGGGGGTGGTGATCCGGCGCCGGGGCCTGCTGTCGGCGCCGGCGCGCGCCGTGCGGGAGCTGCTGCTCGAGATCGTCTCCGCCCACGTGGGTACGAGCGGGGACAGCGGCGTCTACCCGCCGGCCGACCCGGTGTAGGGCAGCTCGGCCAGCTCCTTCTGGAGCACGTCGATCTCCCCCTGGATGGCGGCCACGGCCTCGAGGCGATGCTGCACCCGGGCCCGCTCCTGTTGCTCGACCAGCTCGATGAGCTGCAGCTCGAGGCCCACGGCATGGTCCTCGACGGAGTTCGGGTCTCGGAGTTCCACGAGCCTTACCTTCCCCGCCCCGGGCCTGTTAATGCCGGTTGATGGCCTTCAGTTGATGCGCCGCTCCCGGCCCTGCCAGTAGGGCTCGCGCAGCTCGCGCTTGAGGATCTTCCCGGACGGGTTGCGTGGCAGTACGCCTATGAAATCGACCGACGTCGGGCACTTGAAGTGGGCCAGGCGCTCGCGGCAGAAGGAGATGATGGCGGTGGGGTCGGGGGCCGAGCCGGGAACGGCCACGACGATGGCCTTCACCGTCTCCCCCCATTTGGGATCGGGCACGCCGATGACCGCCACGTCGGCCACGTCGGGGTGGGAGGCGACGACGTTCTCGACCTCGGCCGGGTACACGTTCTCCCCGCCGCTCACGATCATGTCCTTGATCCGGTCGGTCAGGAACACGAAGCCCTCGTCGTCCATGTAGCCGGCGTCACCGGTCTTGAAGGAGTTGTCGGGGGTGATGACGGCGGAGGTGGCGTCGGGCTTGTTCCAGTACCCGAGCATGTTCTGGGTCGAGCGGCACCACAGCTCCCCCACCTGGCCCCGGGGGCGCTCCTCCCCCGACTCGGGGTCGACGACGCGGAGGTCGATCCACGGGTAGGGCCGCCCCGCTGAGCGCAGGAGGTGGGCGCGGGGCCCGCCGGGATCGTGGTCGGCGGCGTCGAGCTGGGTCACGGCGCCGGTCGTCTCGGTGAGGCCGTAGAGCTGGACGAAGTCGCAGCCGAACGTCTCCATCGCCACCGTGAGGGCGCGGTCGGTGATCGGCGAGGCGCCGTACATGATGGCCCGCAGGTCGCTGTAGTCGCGTTCGGCGGCGCCGGGGACGGCGCACAGCACCTGCAGCAGGGCCGGCACGATGAAGGCGTTGGTGACGCCACGCCGGTCGATCAGGTCGAGGAGGGCGTCGGGCACCGCCTCCCGCACGACCTCGGAGCGACAGCCCGCCGCCATCCCGACGAGGGCCCAGCCCGAGCCCCCGATGTGGAACAGGGGCATGGCCACCAGGTTCACCGAGCTGGCACCGAGCTGCCACGGCGCGGCGACGCGCGTGACGATGGTGGCGAAGTTCGCGTTGGTGAGCATCGCCCCCTTCGGCAGCCCGGTCGTCCCCGACGTGTAGAGCTGCAGGGCCACGTCTCCCGGGGCGCCTACATGGCCGGGATCGGCCGGCGGCTGGCGCCCCAGCCAGTCCTCATAGGCGGTGTCAGCCGGCCCGCCGATCTGCACCACCGTCTTCACCGTGTCCAGGCCGGGGCGCATCTGGTCGAGGTGCCCGACGAAGTCGGGCCCGACCACCAGCACCTTGGCCTCGGCGTCGTTGACGATGTACTGCATCTCCGCCGCCGCCAGCCGCCAGTTCACCGCCACGTTGACGGCGCCGACCTTGCCCGCGCCGAACAGGACCTCGAAGTACTCGGCCCCGTTCTTGTCGAGGAAGGCGATGCGGTCCCCGGCCCCGACCCCGGCCGCCGCCAGGGCCTGGGCCACCCGGCTGGAGCGGTCGTCGAGCTCGGCCCAGCTCCAGTCGGCGTCCCCGGTGCTGATGGCGCACCCGTCGGGGTCGGCGGCGGCGTGGCCCCGCACCACTCCCGCCACCGTCCAATCCGTGGCTGCCGGACCGGTGCCGGCCCAACCGCTGTCGGTCATGCGGCGAACATACCGGGCAGCGCCCGGTGATCGGAGCGGATGTACTCCTGCTCCGACGCGAAGTCCCGGTCGGTCGACAACTCAGGACTGGAGGACGGGGTTCATCTCCTTGACCGCACCCATTGTGGCCGACGACGGGGCGGAGTAGCGGTGACCGGGGAACAGGGCCAGGTCGTCGGGCATCGACGCCAGCAGGCGCAGGCTCTCGTGCATGGCCTGGGGGTCGCTGCCGGGCAGGTCGGTGCGCCCGCACCCCTCGAGGAACAGCGTGTCCCCCGCTACGAGCAGGTCCTCGACGAGGAAGCACTGGCTCCCGGGGGTGTGGCCCGGGGTGTGGATGGTGTGGATCTGGATGGCGCCGACGTCGATGACGTCCCCGCCGTCGTGCTCGACCAGGCTCCGGGCCTCGACACCGGTCGTCCGGCGCACCCACTCCCTCTCGTTCTTGTTGACGTGGATCGGCACGTCGGCCACCTCGAGCAGCCGGGACACGCCCTCGATGGTGAGGCCCATCATCGAGCCGCCCACGTGGTCGGGATGGTGGTGGGTGGCCAGCACTCCCGCCACGCGCATGCCGTCGGCGGCGGCCACGTCGACCAGCTCCTCGACGGCGTAGGCGGGGTCGACGACCACCGCCTCGCCGGTCTGGCGGTCCCCGATCAGGTAGGTGAAGTTCACCATCTGGGTGGCCAGCTGGTCCCCGGCGGCGAAGTCCCGCCCGGACAGCAGCTGACGGAAATAGAGGCGCCCGGGCACGGCGACGAATCCTACGGCCTGGCCGGGCGGGCCCCGTCGAGCACGTTGGCGGCCAGGTTGACCAACTCCACCGGGATCACGAACTTGGTGGAGTCCGACGCTCCCAGCTCCTTCAGGGCGTCGAGGTACTGCAGGGTCATGGTGTTGGCGTCGACCTCGTGGGCCACCTCGAAGATCTTCTGCAGGGCGAGGGCAAAGCCCTCGGCCCGGAGGATGGCGGCCTGGCGGTCCCCCTCGGCCGAGAGGATGGCCGACTGCTTGTCCCCCTCGGCCACGGTGACCGACGCCTGCTTCTGGCCCTCGGCCTCGGTCACCGCCGCCCGCCGGCTGCGCTCGGCAGACATCTGCCTGGTCATCGCCTCCTGCACGGGCGGGGGCGGGTTGATCTCCCGCACCTCCACGTTGGTCACCTTCACCCCCCAGCGCTCGGTCACCTCGTCCAGCTTCACGCGAAGGACGCTGTTCATCTGCTCCCGCTTGGACAGGACGTCGTCGAGGCTCATGTCGCCGACCACCGACCGCAGGGTGGTCGACGCGATGTTGAGCGCCGCCCCCTGGAAGTCCTGCACGGCCAGGACCGACGTGACGGCGTCGAAGACCTTGTAGAAGATGATGAAGTCGATGTTGATCGAGGCGTTGTCGCGAGTGATGGCGGTCTGGTGGGGTATCTCGAGGAACTGCTCGCGCAGGTCCACCCAGCTCACCCGGTCGGTGACCGGGTTGATCACCTTGAGCCCGGGCCCGCGGGCCCCGATGGCCCGGCCCAGGCGGAACAGGACGATGCGCTGGTACTCGCGCACGACCTTCACCGCGGCCATGCCCAGCACGACCAGGACCAGAACCGCGAACGCCACCCCGCCCAGGATCCCTGCTAACACGGCGCTCCCTCCTCGGACCAGACCCGCAGCCTGACCCCGTCGACCGACACCACCCGCACCTCGGCGCCGGCGGGAACGGGGCCGCTCACCGACTCCGCCGTCCACGACTCGCCGTGCAGCTGCACCACCCCCACCGGGTCCAGGGCGGTGACGGCCCGGCCCGCCTCCCCGGCGGCGGCGCGCAGGGCCCCGCTCGGTGCCATCCGCCGGTAGCGGAGGGCGGGCACCGCCAGGCCGGCGGACACGACACACGCCGCGGTGCACGTGCCGGCCAGCCACCACGCCGTCCCCGAGCCGGCGCCCGCGGCCGACGCGGCCAGGAACCAGCCGACGGCCAGGCCCATGGCGACCGCCGGCCCGGGCAGTCCGTGGGGGCCGGCGTGGGCGCCGACCAGCGCGACCGCTCCCACCATCACCACGAGCACGGCCCCGATGAGCCACGCCATCAGGCCGAGTGTACGGTCGCCGCCAGGTCCGAGAGGCGCCGGGGGTCGATGTTCCCGCCGCTGAGGTACGCAACGGTCGTCCCGTCCGGCCGCCCCGGGACCAGCCCCGCCAGCACGGCCGCCACCGCCAGGGCCCCGGTGGGCTCGACGACGAGACGGGCCCGGTCGGCCATGGCCACCGCGGCGGCGGCGATGGCGTCCTCGGGCACGGTGACGATGTCGTCGACCAGGCCCCGCTCGACGATCACCTCGAAGGGGCGCTCGCCTACGGACGGAACCCGGGCGCCGTCCGCCAAGGTCGGCCCGGCGGGGCGGTGCACATGGGTGCGGGTGCGCAGGCTCTCGGCCGCGTCGGGCGCCTGCTCGGGCTCGGCACCGATCACACGTAGGGGCCGGCCGGCCGGGCGGGCCGCCGCCTTCAGCACCAGGGCCGTTCCGGAGATCAGCCCCCCGCCCCCGACGGGCACGACGACGGTCGCGACGCCCGGGTGGTCCTCGAGGATCTCGAGGGCGGCCGTGCCCTGCCCGTGGATCACGTCCCAGTCGTCGAAGGGGTGGACCAGCTGGTAGCCGGTCTCGTCCAGCAGCTCGGCCAGGCGGCCCTGGCGGGACTCGACCGTGACCCCCTCGGTCACGACGGTGGCGCCGAGGTCCCGGGTGGCGGCCACCTTGTTGGGCCGGGAGTCCTCGGGCATGACCACCGCGACCGGCAGGCCGAGGGTGCGACCGGCCAGGGCCACGGCCTGGGCGTGATTGCCCGAGCTGACGGCGGCGAGGCCGGTGACGGGCGGTCCCCCGTCCCTGGCCGCCTCGAGCAGGCGCAGCACCTTGTTGAACGCGCCCCTGGGCTTGAACGACCCGGTGACCTGCAGGCTCTCCGCCTTGAGGAGGCCGAGGTCGGTGTCGAGCACGGGCGTCCGCCGCACGTAGGGCGCCACGCGGCGGCGGGCGGCCCCGGTGGCGGCCAGGTGCTCCTCGAGGTATCGCCCGGTCCCGGCCGTGGGACGAAAGTAGCTTCGCCGCCAGTGGACGACTGGGACGCGACATCCCTCCGCACGGCGGTCGGCAAGTGGCTCGAGGAGGCCTGGGACCCGGACCTGGCCCTGGCCGAGTGGCGGGACCGCCTGGCCGACTCGGGGTGGGGAGCGCCGACGTGGCCCCGCGACCTCTACGGCCGGGACGTGCCGGCGGCCCTGGCCGGGGTGGTGGACGAGGAGTTCTCCCGGGTCGGGGCGGTCGGGGCGGCGGTCGGCTCGGGCATGGCCCTGGCGGCGCCGACCCTGCTGGCCCACGGCGCACCCGAGCTGCAGCGCCGGCTGCTGCGGCGGATCCTCACCGGTGAGGAGAAGTGGTGCCAGCTGTTCAGCGAGCCGGGCAACGGCTCGGACCTGGCCGGGCTCACCACCCGGGCCGAGCGGGACGGGGACGAGTGGGTGGTGAACGGCCAGAAGGTCTGGACCACGGGGGCCCGCTCCGCCGCCCGGGCCATGCTCCTGGCCCGCACCGACTGGGATGTCCCAAAGCACAAGGGCATCACCTACTTCGTCCTGCCGATGGACCAGCCCGGCGTCGAGGTCCGGCCCATCCGCCAGATGAACGGCTACGCCTCGTTCAACGAGGTGTTCATCACCGACGCCCGGCTGCCGGCCTCCGACGTCGTCGGCGAGATCGGGGAGGGCTGGCGGGTGGCCCTCACCACGCTCGCCCACGAGCGGGGCCTCGGTGTGCGGGCGCTGGTCGGGGGCGGGGCGGGCGGCTCAGGCGGGCCGGGCGGTCCGCCGGGTCGGGCCGCGTCCGAGGCCGCCGCCGAGGCGGCCGAGTACGCCAAGACCTACGTGTGGTACCCCCAGCGGGCGGGGCGCCCCGACCTGGTGGCCGCCAACCTGCGCGAGGCGGGCCGGGGCGCAGATCCCGTGCTCCGCCAGCAGGCCGTCGACGTGGAGATCCGCGAGCGGGTGGCCCGGTGGAACGTGGCCCGGGCCCGGGTGGCGCGCGCCCGGGGCCAGCAGCCCGGGCCCGAGGGGTCACTGGCCAAGTTGACGGGGAGCGACATCGCCCGGCGGGCGGCGGCGGTGCACGCGTCGGCGGCGGGGGCCGGGGCACTGGTGTCGGGTCCGGACTCGCCGCTCGAGGGCCTGGTCGCCGAGATCATCACGTCGGTGCCGGCGGGATCGATCGCTGGGGGCACCGACGAGGTGCAGCACAACATCCTCGGGGAGCGGGCGCTGGGCCTGCCCCGCGAACCGGCGGTCGACACCCAGGTCCCGTTCCGCGAGGTGCGCACCAACCTCCGGCCCGACCGGGGGCCGGGCGCCTAGCGCTTCTTGACGGCCTTCCTGGCGGGCGCGGCCTTCCGGGCCGGCGCCGCCTTCTTGGCGGGAGCCGGCTTCCTGGCGGCCGGGGCGGGGCTCTTGGTCACGGCGCTCTTCACGGCCGCACCCTTCCTGGTCCCGGACGGCCGCTTCGACACGATCGCCTTCTTGGCCACAGCTTTGTTGGGCGCGGCCTTCTTGGATGCGGCCTTCTTCGGCACAGCCTTCTTGGGCGCGGCCTTCTTGGTCCCCCGGCGCCTCGGCAGCACGGTGAGCGTTCCCGGCGCCGGCATCATCGTCGACTCCTCGCCGGACTCCCACTCGACGCGGATGAGGCTGCCGGTCTTGGCGCGCACTGTTCCCTCGCGCGGCGCCTGACCGACCTTGTTCCCCGCAATGGCGACGCGGTCCCCGATCTCGGGCATGTGAAAGGTGGTCCTCCTCGGATCGTCGGTGAGCGGCGTGCTTACGACGGGGACGGAAGCGTAATGCCAACCGGGGCCAGGCTGGCAAGGAAGGTGCGGGCCCACTCTTCGCGCGCCGACGGCCGCTCGGACGCCGGCGGGATCTGGCCCTTCAACGCCACGCGGACCGCGTCCCGCACCACCTCGGGATCGCCGGGCACCGCGGTGGCCGCCCCCCGGGCCAGCTCGAGCTCGAGGTTCTCGCGGCCGTGCCCGGGCACGGTGTCGAGCAGCACCATGGGCCGGCCCAGCTGGCGCGCCTCGGTGCAGGTGTCCCCCGGAGTGGTCACCACCACGTCGGCGGCCGACATCAGCTCGGGGATCTGGTCGGAATACCCGAAGGCACGGATCTTCGGGTGCTCTGCGGCAACCGCCCGCAGCTTGCGGTACAGGCGCTCGTTGGCCCCGGCCACCGCCATCACGGTCACTCCGTCGCGCGCCAGGACGCTGGCGAGCCGGTCCAGCGGACCGATCCCCCACGCCCCGGCCATCAGGAGCACCACCGGTCCCTCCGGCTCCACTTCGAGCATCTCGCGGGCCACGGCCCGCGACGGGGCGTCGTAGAACCCGGGCCGGACCGCCGGGGGCACGACCGACACCTGGGCGTCGGGGCGGTGGTAGCGGACGAACGCCGCCGACATCGGCGAGGTCACCAGGAACAGCCGGGTGCGGGCGTGCACCCACATGGCGTGGGGGCAGGCGTCGGTGCAGTACACGACCGACTCCACCCCGGGCAGCTCGGGAAGGAGCAGGTGGGCCACGGCGCCCCCCGTGGCGAACACCGAGAGGAGCACGTCGGCGGGGCGCTCCCGCAGGATGGCGCGGATGGGGTTGAGAATCTTGCGGGCGGCGGCCATGTCCGCGCCCCGCGCCACCCGGCCCCCCGGGCGCAGGTAGGCGAAATGAAAGGCGTCGTAGGCGCCGGGGATGGCCATGAGCGTCCGCATGACGCCCTCCCCGAGACGGTTCCCGATGCCCCCGAGCAGGGCCATGCAGTCGACGATCTCGGACTCGGATCCGGCCGCGCTAAGGGCCGACTCGCACGCGGCGGCGACCGTGTCGTGGCCCTTGCCGATCGAGCCGGAGAGGATCAGGACCCGGTGCTGGTCGGTCCCGCTCACGCCGGCGGCGCCGACCGCTGGCCCTGGCCCGCCTCCTGGTACCACTCCACGCAACGGCGCAGTCCCTCCTCGAACGCGGTGGAGGGGGTCCAGCCCAGCAGCTCCTCGGCCCGGCGGGCCAGCACCGGGCGGGCAGCGAAGTCCGCCACCCGGGCGGGCTGGTAGGTGACCTCGGTCCCGCCCAGCTGGGCGGCGACCGCCTCGGCGATCCGCTTGATCGAGACCTGCTCCCGCCCCTCCAGGGCCAGCACCTGGTTCTCGGCGGCGGGCTCGAGGGCCAGCACGTGGGCGTCGGCCAGGTCCTCCACGTAGACGTAGTACCGGTACTGCGAGCCGTCCCCGCTGATCGTCAACGGCCGCCCGGCCATCGCCTGGTGGATGAACCGGGCGATCACCAGCTCGTCCCGCATCCCGGGCCCGTACGGGATCCCGTAGCGCAGGATGGTGAAGGGCAGCCCGTACATGGCCCGGTAGGAGTGCACCAGCATCTCGGCGGCCACCTTCTGCGCCGTGTAGATGTGGGCCACGTGGTCGGGGGCCAGGGCCGCGTCCTCGGGGATGTCCCCCTCCCCCGGAGCCGCCCCGTAGACCCACACCGTGCTCGCCAGGACCACCCGGCCGACCTCGACCTGACGGCACGCCTCGAGCACGGTGCCCGTGCCGTCCACGTTCACCCTGGTGGCCCGCACCGGGTCCTTGGCGATGATGTCCACGTCGGCCATGGCCGCCAGGTGGAACACGGCGTCGGCACCGGCGAAGGCCCCGCTCAGCCCGTCGAGGTCGAGGATGTCGACCCGGACGTAGTCGGCGCCGGCGTGCGGCCGGGGGATGTGGGAACGGGAGTCGACCACCACCACGTCGTGGCCGGCCCGCACCAGCCGCTCGACGACGTGGCTCCCGATGAACCCGGAGCCACCGGTGACGACCGTCCTCACAGCGCCTCGTAGACCCGGGTGAACGACTCGATCACGTGGTCGACCTCGGCGTCGGTCATGTCGGACATGACCGGCAGGCAGACGTGGCGGGAGCAGACGTCCTCGGCCACCGGCAGCGACTCCCCGGCGAAGGGGCGCAGGACCTCCTGGTGGTGCAGCGGCGTGGCGTAGACCTCCCCGGAGAGGAACACCTCGAACTCCTCGCGGAGCGACTTCTTGATCCGGTCCCGGTCGGCGGCGTCGGGCAGCAGCACCACGTACTTGTAGTAGTTGCTGACCCCACCCTCGCAGGGCGCCAGCAGCTGGAGGCCCGGCAGCGACCCGAGGGCCCGGTCGTAGCGCTCGGCCACCGACCCCCGCACGGCGATGGCCTGGCCGAGGCGCTCGAGGTGGACGACGCCCGTGGCCGCCGCCAGCTCGCTCATCCGCCAGGCGTAGCCCATCTTGATGTGGTCGTCCCCGAGGAAGCCGGCCTTGCCCTGATCGCGGTAGATCCGGGCCTCGTCGCGCAGCTGGGTGTCGGAGGTCAGGATCATCCCGCCCTCCCCAGTCGTCATCACCTTGGTCGGGTAGAACGAGAAGGCGCCGGCCATCCCGAAGCTGCCGGCGTGGCGGCCCTTCAGGGAGGAGCCGTGGGCGTGGGCGGCGTCCTCGACCAGCGCCACGCCCCTGGCGTCACACAGCTCCCGGATGGCGTCGACCTCGTCGGTGATCACCCCGGCGATGTGCACCAGGACGACCGCCCGGGTGTTCTCGGTCAGAGCGTCCGCAACCGTCTGCCGGGACAGGGCGAAGGTCCGGGCCTCCACGTCGGCGAAGACCGGCCTGGCCCCGGCGTGCAGGACCGCCCCGGCGGTGGCGTAGAACGTGTTGGCCGGGACGACCACGTCGGCCCCCTGCACCCCCACGTAGCGCAGGATGATCTCCAGGGCCGCCGTCCCGCTGGCCACCGCCACCCCGTGGGGCGCCCCGTGGTGCTCGGCGAAGCCCTCCTCCAGCTGCCTGGTCAACGGCCCGAGGGTCAGCGCGCCCGAGGCCAGCGCCTCCTCGATGAGGCTCGCCACGCGGCGCCGGTCGGGGGCGTCGAACGTGATCCTGGCTGCCGGTACTCGCAACGACGCTGACCTCCACTCGAAGGGGCCCAAGGGGACGATTCCCGCTGGGTGTGATCACAGAACGCTAGTCGGGGACCCCTCGTGGCAGTCACATCCCCGAACCGCCACTTAGAGTGCTGCCGTTGCTCACGCGGATCATCGGGCCGGGCCGGGCGGGCACCTCACTGCACCGGGCTCTCACCGCGGCGGGATGGGACGTCGACGGGCCCCACGGCCGGGGCCAGGACCCCTCCGCCCGGGCCGGGGCCGCCGATGGGGTCGACCTGCTCGTGATCGCCACCCGCGACGCCGAGGTGGCGGCGGTGGCGGGCTCGGTCCGGCCCCGGGCCGGCACGACCGTGGCCCACCTCTCCGGGCTTCTCGGCCTCGACGCCCTGGCCCCCCACCGCCATCGGGCGGCCGTGCACCCCCTCGTCTCCCTCCCGGATGCCGACGTCGGCGCCCTCCGTCTCGGCGGAGGCGCCTGGTTCGGACTCCGCGCCAACGCCCCCCGGGCCGAGGCGGCGGCCCGGGCGGTCGTCACCGCCCTCGGCGGGCGCAGCTTCTCCGTGCCCGAGGAGGACCGGGCCCGCTACCACGCCGCCGCCGCCATCGCCGCCAACCACCTGGTGGCGGTGCTGGCCCAGGCCGAGCGGGTCGGGGCGTCGGCCGGGGTGCCGCCCGAGGCCCTGCTGACCCTGGCCCGGGGGGCGCTCGAGAACGTCGACCGGCTCGGGCCCCACCTGGCCCTCACCGGGCCCGTGGCCCGCGGGGACTGGGAGACGGTGGCGGCCCACCTGGACGCCCTGGACGAGGGGGACCGCCCCGCCTACCGGGCGCTGGCGGCCGAGGCGGCCCGGCTGGCGGGGGTGGAGCCGCCTCCGGGGCTGCTGGATCCTCGCTGACGCGTGGTCGGGCGCCGGCTCGGGCCCGCACCAGCCGGGGTCAGGCCCCCACCAGGCCGGCCAGGCCCTCGAGCTGGGCGCCGGTGCCGATGACGATCAGGACCTGGTCCTCGGTGACGACGGTCTCGGGCGACGGGTTGGTGACGAACGAGCCGTCGGGTTGGCGCAGCGCCAGCACCAGGGCGCCGGTGCGACCGCGGATGTGACTGTCCCCGAGGGTCTGGCCGGACAGCGGGGAGCCGGCCGGGAGCCGCACCTCCTCGAGGCGGAACTCGAGGCCCTCCTCGTGGGTCACCACGTCGAGGAACTCCGACACGTGGGGCTGGAAGAGCAGGGCGGCGATCCGGGAGCCGCCGATGGCCTGGGGGTTCACCACCCGGTCGGCGCCGGCCCGGCGGATCTTCTCCTCGGAGTCGGCCACCCGGGCCCGGCCGACGATGAACAGGGCCGGGTTCAACGAGCGGCCCGACAGCGTCACGTACAGGTTGGCGGCGTCGTTGCTCATGACCGTGACCAGGGCGCGGGCCGTGGTGATCCCCGCCGACCGCAGCACGGCGTCGTCGGTGGCGTCCCCGACGACGGCGGCGTAGGGGATGTCGGCCAGGCGCTCGGGGTCGACGTCGATCACGACGAACTCCATTCCCCGGGCCGACAGCTGGTCGGCCACCACCCGCCCGACCCTTCCCCACCCGCACACGATCACGTGGCCGGACATGCCGGCGATCCTGCGCTCCATGCGCCTCCTCCCGAAGATGGCCGCCAGCTGGCCCTCGATCAGCACCTCGATCAGCACGCCGAGGGCGTACAGCGCCGTCCCCACCCCCGCCAGGATCAGGATGATGGAGAACACCTTGCCCCCCTCGGAGAGGGGCCGGGTCTCGCGGAACCCGACGGTCGTGATCTCGGTGACGGTCTGGTAGACGGCGTCGAGCGGGGAGGCGCCGAGGGCCCAGTAGCCGAGCGATCCCCCGAGGACCACCACGGCCAGAGCCACCAGCGCCACCCGGACGTGGCCGAGGGCCCGGCGCTCTCCCGTCGGCGGCATGCCGGCCAGTCTCGCCCATCCGACTCCGCCGCCCCATGGAATGATGGCGGGGCCAGCTACAGGTAGAGGGGGTTCTGGTGGCTTGGGATTTCTCGACCGAACCGGAGTTCCAGAAGCAGCTCGACTGGGTCGCGCGCTTCTGCAAGGAGGAGATCGAGCCGCTCGACCTCGTGTTCCCGGGAGCGGTCCGCTCCCGCAGCCCCAAGGTGAAGGCGCTCGTCGATCCCCTCAAGCAGCAGGTGAAGGAGCGGGGTCTGTGGGCCCTGTTCCTCGACAAGGAGCTCGGAGGGCCCGGCCTCGGCCAGCTGAAGCTGGCGCTCATCAACGAGATCCTGGGCGCCTACGGCTCGGCCCCGGCCATCTTCGGCACCGCCGCCCCCGACACGGGAAACATGGAGATCCTGGCGGCCTACGGCACCGACGAGCAGAAGCAGCGCTGGCTGGTCCCGCTGATGAACCAGGAGATGTTCTCCGCCTACTCGATGACCGAGCCCGAGGGCGGCTCCGACCCGAACTTGTTCAAGACCCACGCCGTGAAGGACGGCGACGAGTGGGTCATCAACGGGGAGAAGTGGTTCACCAGCGCCGGACGGTACGCCGACATCCTGTTCGTGATGTGCGTCAACGGCATGTTCATCGTGCCCCGCGAGGCGCCCGGCGTCGAGATCATGCCGTACCCGCGTAACCACAACCACATCCGCTACAACGAGGTGCGCGTCCCCCTCGACCACCTGCTGGGGCCCGAGGACGGGGCCAAGGTCCTGGCCCAGCGGCGTCTGGGCGGAGGGCGGATCCACCACGCCATGCGGACCGTGGCCCAGTGCAAGCGCGCCTTCAACATGATGTGCGAGCGCGCCCTCAGCCGGGAGTCGCACGGCAAGGTGATAGCCGAGCACCAGATGGTGCAGGAGATGATCGCCGACTCCTACGCCGAGATCAACATGCTCCGCCTCATGGTGCTGTGGACGGCCTGGACCATCGACAACTCGAGCACCCAGGCGACGCGCACCCAGATCGCGGCCTGCAAGTACACCTGCGCCAAGGTGCTGCGCGAGGTCTCCTACCGCGCCCTGCACGTCATGGGGTCGCTGGGCACGACCAACCTCCTGCCGCTGCAGGACATGTACGCCGGGGCCCCGACCATGGCCATCGCCGACGGCGTGGACGAGGTGCACAAGGTGACCGTGGCCCGCAACGTGCTCAAGGACCATCGGCCCCACGAGGGCCTGTGGCCGAGCGAGTACATCCCGACCAAGCGGGCCGAGGCGCGCAAGAAGTTCACCGAGGTCCTGACCGATCCCGAGCTGGCCGCGTACGCCGACTACGTCGAGAAGCGCGCCAGCGATAGGTGGTGACGGCGGCCACCGAGCTCCTCTACCTCGACGACTCCTACCTCCGCACCTTCACCGCCGAGGTGGTCGCGGCCCAGGACGGGGCGGTGGCCCTCGACCGGACTGCCTTCTACCCGACCGGCGGGGGGCAGCCCCACGACACGGGCACGCTCGGGGACTGCCGGGTGGTGGGGGTCAGCCACGGGCCCGACCACGACGGCCTGGTGTGGCACACCCTCGACGGCGAGGGGCTGGCGGTGGGCAGCGCCGTCGAGGGAGAGATCGACTGGGACCGGCGCCACCGGCTCATGCGGACCCACACCGCCCTACACGTTCTCTGCGGGGTCATCTGGAACCGGTGGTCGGTGCCCGTGACCGGCGGGAACATGGAGCCCCTGTCGGCCCGCATGGACTTCGAGTTCGACCCGTTGCCCGAGGGGTTCGGGGCCACGGTCGAGGAGCTGGTGAACACCGAGCTCGCAGCCGCCCGGCCGGTACGCGTCGACTACCTGGAGCGGGACACGGCGCTCTCCGACGCCGACCTGATCCGGACCAAGGTGAACCTGATCCCGCCGTCGGTACCGCGCATCCGGGTGGTCGACATCGTCGGGCTGGACAAGCAGGCCGACGGCGGCACCCACGTGCGCAGCACCGACGAGGTGGGCCGGGTCCGGGTGGTGAAGACCGAGTCCAAGGGCAAGGGCAACAAGCGGATCAGGATCGAGGTCCTGGAGCCCACCTGAGCTCGGCGCCGTCAGCGGTCGACCACCTCGGCCACGGTGGCGGTGGCGGGCACAACCACCGGCTCCGGCGTCATGGCGTCGGAAACCCGCAGGCTCCCGAAGCGGCCGCGCTCGCTCACCCGCTCGCGCTGCTGGCCGGCGGCGGTGGCCACGAACCACCCGATCATCCCGAGCCAGATGCCCCCGAGGGCGCCACCCGTGAGCACCTCCACCCCGCCCAGCGCCACGAGGCCGTAGCCGACGACCTTCCCTGCCGTGGCGGCGACGGCCGTGGCCCGCAGCCGGTCCCGCCAGTGCCTCCACAGGAAGGCGCGCAGGACCCGACCCCCGTCGAGGGGGAAGGCGGGTAGGAGGTTGAACAGCCCGAGCAGGGCGTTGATGCCGGAGAGCCACGCCACCGCGGCGACCAGCAACGCGCTCTGGCCGGTGTGGTCCAACACCCAGGCCCCGGCGCCGGTGACGACGGCGAGGGCCAGGCTGGTGGCGGGCCCGGCGGCCGCGACCCGCAGCTCGGCCCGGGCGTTCGGCATGTCCCCTTCGAGCTGGGCCACGCCTCCGAACAGCCAGAGCACGATGCCCCGGGTCTGCACCCCGTGGCGCCGGGCCACCACGGCATGGGCGAGCTCGTGGGCCAGGAGGCTGGCGAAGAACGCCACGCTGGTCACGACCGCCGCCGCCCAATAGGCGCTGCGGGTGTAGCCGAGCGTCTCGGCGGGCAGCTGCCCGACCGCCAGGCTCCAGGCGACGAGCACGAAGACGGGTACGAGGCTCCAGTTGATGCCGACCCGGACCCCGCCGATCCGGCCCAGGTACACGCTCTCGGTCATGGACTCAATTGTGCGCACGACAGCTGGGACACCCCTCGGAGCCTGCTGTGAGCGGGATGTGTGTCGGGGGGCGTGTCGGACTGGGCCAGGATGGCCCGATGGCCACCGCGACCCGCACCGGGCCCGGCCCGGACGCCCGGATGGACCGGGGCCTGGTCACGGTCATGGCCGTGGCCACGGGGCTGGCGGTGGCCAACAACTACTACGCCCAGCCCCTCCTGCCGGCCATCGGCCGGAGCCTCCACCTCGGCCCCGGCGTGGCCGGCCTCATCGTGACCGTGGCCCAGGTGGGCTACGCCCTCGGGCTCGTCCTGCTCCTGCCGCTGGGGGACCTGGTCGAACGGCGCCGGCTGGTGTCGCTCCTGTCGGTGGCCACCGCTCTCGCGCTGGTGTGGTTGGGCGCCTCGCCCTCGGCCGCCTCGCTGCTGCCCGCTGCCCTGGTGGTCGGGGCCGTGTCGGTGCTGGCCCAGGTCCTCGTGCCTTTTGCCGCGTCCCTGGCGTCGGCGGAGGAGCGGGGCCAGGTGGTGGGCATGGTGATGAGCGGGCTGTTGATCGGCGTGCTGCTGGCCCGCACCGTGGCCGGGTACCTGGCCGAGACGGGCACCTGGCGGGTCGTGTACTTCGTCGCCGCCGGGGCCATGGTGGTGCAGGCCGTGGTCCTCTATGTCCGGCTGCCGACCTACCGCGAGCGCACCGACCTCTCGTACCCGCGACTGATCGGCTCGGTGGTGACCCTCCTCCGGGAGGAGCCGGTCCTGCGCCTCCGCTCGATCTACGGGCTGTTCTCCTTCGGCACCTTCAGCGTCCTGTGGACCTCACTGGCGTTCCTCCTG